>NZ_JBIUWQ010000002.1:0-235770 GCF_044743525.1 Pseudomonas sp. NPDC087598
GTCTACTGGAGTAGACATCGTATCGCCCGAATCGACTTGAACTTGCAGATCGTGACGGCAGGTAAGAAGATCTAAAACCGTCCACCATGTCTCCGAACATGTGTCCACCATGTCTCCGGTACATACACTCCCCGAGGGAGAGGGAACTGACCGAGTTGCTTTTGATAGCTACATCGACCTGAACTTTCGGGTCGATCTGACGCTTGAAAAACACGAAGACGTGCAGCCTCGAAATACCGAGCCGAGCGCTGGCTGTGAGGAATATGCAAATCTGCTCCCTTTCCCCCTCTCCCTCTGGGAGAGGGCTGGGGTGAGGGGCTTTTGATCTTGAGCGTTCATCCGCCCGGATTGGTCACCTGGATAAACACCGCATAACTCCCCAGCAACACCCAGAACGTCGCAAAAATCCACGGCGTGCGCACCGAAAACAGCAGCGACTTGCGATAGCCTTTGTGGCTCGACTCCATCTCGCTGAACAACGGTGATTCGTCATACGCCAAACCCATCAATGGCTCGCTGAGCAGCAGATGACTCTGCTTGAAGTGCCAGTGATCAATGATGTCATACGCCGCGCGAATGCCCGGCCAGGCATTGAGCGAGCTGAGCAGCCCCAGCAGCGCCAGAAACGGTGGCACCACCAGCGTAAACAGCTTGCCCCACTCCGGGTTGAGGTTGGCCATGCACGACGCAAAGGCAATCACCAGAAACGACTGCGCCGCCAGATAGGCGTCGGTGCGATTGGCGAGGATGCTGGTTTCGTACTGGATCTCCCGGCGATAGAAATCCAGTCGTTCCTTGGGCGAACCGAACATCTTCGCGTCATGTTCGGCCTGGGTTTCTTTAGCGGTTGAGTGGGTCAGTATGCGAGGCAAGAGACGCATGCTCCGGGGCAGGGAAAACCTTTAGAAGCGCCCCGTTGCAGACTAGTTCAGCCGGATGTGCCCCCGTTCATTTCATCGCCTGGGCAATGATCTCCACCAGATTCAATTGCGTGAACGGTTTGGGCAAGCGCGGCAGTTGCGCGCCGAAGCCTTCCAGACGTTCGGCGTAACCGGTGGCGAGGATGATCGGCAGGTCCGGTTTGAGCAGGCGCACCGCGTGGGCCAGTTGCGCGCCGCTCATCTGTGGCATGGCCATGTCGGTGATCATCAAATCGATGACCTCGCCCTGATCGAACAACGCCAACGCTTGAGCGCCCGATGTGGCGCTGACCACGCGATGACCAAGGTCTTCGAGCAGCAGGCTGGTGCTGGTCAACACCAGCGAGTCGTCGTCGACCACCAGCACGCTCAGTCGTGGCACCACAACCGGCGCGGAAGGTGGGTACAAAGGTTTGACGGCGGCGCCCTCGACGGCCACCGGTATCCACAGTTCTGCCGTGGTGCCGTGATCTTTTTCGCTCTTGAGGATAAAACGGCCACCCAGTTGTTCGATAAAGCCGTGGACCATCGACAAACCTAGCCCGGTGCCTTTGCCCACGCCCTTGGTGGTGAAAAACGGATCCCTGGCCGAAGCCAGTGTTTGCGCGTCCATGCCTTCGCCGCTGTCGGCCAGACTCAGGCAGATGTAACGCCCTGCCGGCAGTTCCGAATGGGCCAGCTCAAGCACGACTTCGGGCTGTGCGGCGATGGTCACTACGCCGCCCTCAGGCATCGCATCACGAGCGTTGGTGGCAAGGTTGAGCAACGCCAGTTCCAGTTGGTTGGTATCCGCCAGGACCGGTTCCAGATCTGCGGGAAAGTTCGTCTCGATGCGAATCCCCGGGCCCATTGAACTGCGCAACAGCCCGGTGATGCCTTGCACCAGTTGCGGGATGTCGACCGACTCGGTCTTGAGTTCCTGGCGGCGGGCGAACGCGAGCATGCGCTGGGTCAGTGACACGCCACGCAGCGCGCCTTGGGTAGCGTTTTCCAGCAGACGGGTGATTTTCGGGTCGTCGCCAATGCGCTTCTGGACAATCTCCAGATTGCCGAGAATCACCGTCAGCAGATTGTTGAAGTCATGGGCGATACCACCGCTGAGTTGACCAATGGCCTGCATCTTCTGCGCCTGGGCCAAGGCCTCTCGGGTCTTTTCCAGGGCTACCTGGGCTTGATGGGCTTCGGTCACGTCGCGGGTGATCTTGGCGAAACCGAGCAAGGTGCCCGTCTCTCCGCGAATCGCATCAACCACCACATGCGCGAGAAACCGCGTGCCATCCTTGCGTACGCGCCAACTCTTGTTTTCGAAACGGCCTTCTTTAGTGGCAATCGCCAAGGCCCGTTGCGGCTCGCCGAGTTCACGGTCCTCGGGGGTGTAAAACACCGAAAAGTGCTGGCCGATGATTTCTTCCGGCAGATAGCCCTTGATCCGCTGCGCCCCCTGGTTCCAGTTACTGACGCGACCCTCGGGGCTGAGCATGTAGATCGCATAGTCGGTCACGCCCTGCACCAAAAGGCGAAACTGCTGCTCACTTCGCTTGAGGGTTTCCTCGGCCATCTTGCGATCGGTCAGGTCGCGGGTGATCTTGGCGAAACCGAGCAATTTGCCGTCGGGGTCGATGATTGGATCGATCACCACATGCGACCAGAAATTGGTGCCGTCCTTGCGCACCCGCCAGCCCTCACCTTCGAACCGGCCCTCGCGGATCGCCGTGTCGAGCGCCCGTTGTGGCAACCCGGCGGCGCGGTCGTCGGCGGTATAGAAGCGCGAAAAATGTTCGCCGAGAATTTCCGCCTCTTCATACCCCTTGAAGCGCTTGGCGCCGGAGTTCCAACTGGTGATGATGCCGTCCGGGTCGATCATGTAGATCGCATAGTCGACAACCGCATCGATCAACAGCCTGAAACGCATGTTCTCGATCGCTGCGGTCTTGTAGTTTTCGCTCATCACACTCACCGGCCACTGTCATGAGCAGAAGTATGGGGCAATCCGGCCAATTGGGAAGCCGCTTCGTTGTTGATGGTCCACCAGCGTGGCAACAATTGTTTTATCCGGCTCTCGGCAAAGCGGTCGTCAATCAGCATCACCACGCCGCGATCCTCGCGGGTACGGATCACTCGTCCGGCAGCCTGCACCACTTTCTGTACGCCGGGATACAGATAGGTGTAGTCGTAACCGGCGCCGAATATTGCCGCCATGCGTCGCTTCAACTGCTCGTTGACCGGGTTGAGTTGCGCCAGCCCCAGCGTGGCGATGAAGGCGCCGATCAAGCGTGCGCCGGGCAAGTCGATGCCTTCACCGAACGCCCCGCCCAACACCGCGAAGCCGACGCCCTGGCTGTCGGCGGTGAACTGATTGAGAAAAGCCTGCCGCGCCCCTTCGACCATGCCCCGCGATTGCTGCCACAGGGTGATCTGCGGATGGCGTTCGGCCAACAATGTCGCGACTTGCTGCAAGTAATCGAAACTGCTGAAGAACGCCAGGTAGTTGCCCGGCCGTTCGCTGAACTGGCGGGCGATCAGCTCGACGATGGGTTCCAGCGACGCCTGTCGATGGTTGAAACGCGTCGATATGCGACTGACGATCTGCACCTGTAGCTGCTCGGCAGTGAACGGCGATTCGACGTCGATCCACACCGTGTCGACCGGCGTGCCCAGCAAGTCGGCGTAATAGTGGCGTGGGCTGAGGGTCGCGGAAAACAGCACGCTGCTGCGCGCAGCTTTCAGGCGTGGGCCGATAAACGCGGCCGGCACCACGTTACGCAGGCACAACTGCGACAGCGGACGTTTGCGGTCGAGGTCGCGTTTGCTGATGTCGAACAGATAGTGCTCGTCGTACAACTCCGCCACTCGGCCGAACTGCAGCAGATCGAAATAGAAGTTCTGCAGACCGCTGTCGAGGCCTTGCGGATGATCGTTGAGGTAATCACCGATCGCGGCGCAACACAGGGAAATCGCCTGGAGCAGTTTTTCCGGCGCCTTGTCATAGGCCTGATACGCCGCCAGTTGCGGTGCGTGCAGCGCATTCCACTCCCGGTTGACCCGTTGCAGTGAATTTTTCAACGTTTGCGGTGCAGTTTTGCGCACGCTGCCGAGGGTGGCCTGATCAAGGCTGGCGCTGTACATCTGCCGACCACGCTCGACCAGGTTGTGCGCCTCATCCGCCAACACCGCGACTTTCCACTGATTGAGCTGCGCGAGCCCGAACAGCAGCGCACTGAAATCGAAGTAATAGTTGTAGTCGGCGATCACCACGTCCGCCCAACGGGCCATTTCCTGACTCAGGTAATACGGACACACCGAGTGCTGCGCGGCGACTTCGCGCATCGCCGCCTGATCAAGCAGGCTAACGCGGCTGGCCGCTTCACGGGCGGCGGGCAGGCGATCATAAAACCCTTGGGCCAACGGACAGGACTCGCCATGGCACGCCTTGTCCGGATGTTCGCAGGCCTTGTCCCGGGCGACCATCTCCAGTACCCGCAAGGGCAACGTGGCCGATTGATCGAACAACACCTGGCTGGCATCCAGCGCCAGTTTGCGTCCGGGGGTCTTGGCGGTGAGAAAGAACACCTTGTCCAGTTGCTGCGGCGCCAACGCCTTGAGCATAGGGAACAGCGTGCCAAGGGTTTTGCCGATGCCGGTCGGGGCCTGCGCCATCAGGCAACGCCCGGTGCTCACTGCCTTGAACACCGATTCCGCCAGATGCCGCTGGCCGGGACGAAAGTCCGCATGGGGAAACGTCAGTTGCTGCGCGGCACGATTGCGCGCCTCGCGATGGGCCATTTCCTGCTCGGCCCAATGCAGGAACAGCGTGCATTGCGCCTCGAAAAAAACCTGCAAGGTCTCGACGCTGAACGCTTCGACCAGACAGGTTTCCTTTTCGCTGACGATATCGAAATACACCAGCGCCACATTGATCTGCTGCAGATCGAGTTTGCGGCACATCAGCCAGCCGTAGACTTTCGCCTGTGCCCAGTGCAACTGGCGGTGATTGTCCGGTTGCTTGCTCAGGTCGCCACGGTAGGTTTTGACTTCCTCCAGGCAATTCTGCGCCGGATCATAGCCATCCGCCCTGCCCTTGACCTTCAACTGGCGGAATTCGCCTTCCAGCGCCACTTCGCTTTGATACTGGTCATTGCGCCGCGAGGCCACCGTGCGATGGCCGGCAATACCTTCCATTGCCGTCGGTGACGGCGTGAAGCGCAAGTCGAGATCACCGGTTTTGGCGGTGAACTCACACAACGCCCGCACTGCAATGCTGTAGCTCAAGCGCTCTGCTCCGCCCATTGCACGTAACACACGGCCACCGGCATCTGATGCTGGTGGCAGAACTCCAGCCAGCGCAGTTGGTTATCCTGCAAGCGGTCGCCCGGGCCTTTGACTTCGATCATCCGGTAGGTTTTGTCTTGCGGCCAGAACTGGATCAGGTCAGGCATCCCGGCGCGGTTGGCCTTGATGTCGAGCAGCAGGCGATTGAACCAGTGCTTGAGGTGTGCGGCGGGCAGGCAGGCCAGCGCTTGCTCCAGAAGTTGTTCATTCAGCGCGCCCCAGAACACGAACGGCGATTGCACCCCCCATTTCTCGACGAATCGGCCACGGATAGTGTCGGCATAACGGCCGTCGTCGAGTTCGCCGAGGCAGGCCTCGAAGCGTTCGGCGCGGCGTTGCTGGAAGTCTTCGTTGAGCAGATCCACCGGCCCGCGCTGGAACGGGTGAAAGAACGCCCCCGGCAGCGGTGCAAAAATCGCCGGCCAGCACAACAGACCGAACAGCGAGTTGATCAGGCTGTTTTCGACGTAATGCACCGGGCCATCCTCGGCGTGCAGATGCGCCTGCACATAAAACTCCACCGACAGCGCCGGATCGGTACGCGGCAAGTGCAGATCAAGACGCTCGACCGGTTTTGCCACGGCGCGCTTGAGCGGCGGGCCACCGAGTTTGCGCCGCAGCCGAGGCACAATGCGTTGCAGGCCTTGCTGTTCGGTGGCGCTTTCCGGCGCCTGTTCGGCGAGCGTGCCGAGTTCCAGGGCCAGGCCGTATTCGCCGCAGCGCTCCAGCACGCGGACCCTCCGCAATCGAGCGCCGGGGTAAGCGCATGTCCGGTAAATGCTCAGGGCCAGGGCAAACTCGCTGATGCGTTCGCAATATTGGCCAATCTGGAACAACAGCTTGCCGCGTCGGCGTTGCAGCCACGGGTTATCGAAATGCAAGGCACTGACTTGAGCAACGATGGGGTCCAGCGGCTCACCGGCCTCGAAACGCAATTGGCATTGGTGCAGGAACAGGCAGGCGTCGACGTCCTCACGGCTGCGCAGGCCTCGGGAATCGGCGCAGAACTCGACCTTTTCGTAGGTGAAGATGCCGAGGTCGGCGAGCACGAATTCCGACCAGTCCTGATACAGATTGCCGAAGAACATCAGACGCAAGCGGTCGCACAGGTCCATGATAGTCAGGCTGAACAGGCGATCGGACAGCATCGGCGCCCAGTCGCGCAGGCTTTGTGCCTGGGGAAATTGCTCGGCCAGCACTGGCAGCCAATCGTCCTTGCGGCCCTTGGGTTGCTCGATAAAGGTGCCGAACGCTTGCAGGATTTCGGCCTTGAGCAACACATTGAACAATTCTGCGATCGTCAGCGGCGCGTGCTCGTCGATCCAGCCGTGCCCCAGCAACGGCTGCGCCGCTTGGAGGATATCGCCGATCTCGGGATAGCTGAGCTTGCCCGCACGAAAGTGCAGGCCCTTGCGCATCACCATCCGCACCAGCAAACCCTGCGAGGCTTTAGGCAATGCCTTGAAGTCGCCGATAAACGCCTGTTCCGTTTCGCTCATCACATCGGCATAGCGAAGCTCAAGCCAATCAATGACTTGCAGGAAGTTGTTAAGGTAATAGAACGGATCGTCGAGGGGATTGGCAGTCACGGGAATTCAGGGCCATGGCGAGCGAGTACTGGTTATGCGTACAGATACCAGCTCTTCCCCACCCGGCGCAAACAGAAAAAGATCAATGGCATTTTTTCACCGGTCCATCGAACTTTTCCCGGCACAATGGCACCAACCGCGTTAGAACGCCGACAATGTTCGGTATCACATGGAAAGAGGAATTTGAGGTGGGTATGAAAATCAAGACATTGGGTATTCCTTTGGCAGTCGCCGCGCTGTTGGCATTGGGTGGTTGCTCGACCCAGACCGTGGTGACCTTGCAGAACGGCACCCAATACCTGACCAAGGACATGCCAAAGACCAAAACCAAGGATGGCTTCTATGAGTTCGAAGACATTTCCGGCGCCAAGGTAAAAGTACGCGCCGATGAAGTCGCCACCGTACGCAAGGAAGACTGACGGCTCATCGTCTGCGCAGGCATAGCCGAAGGTTGCGATGTTTTGCGTTTGATATGGCGGAAGGCAGCCGGAGGCTGGATGCTCGATACAGCACCAATAGTATGATAGTTTCCACGAGAGTCGATCATTCTCCTGGAGGCCGAGCATGGGTACCGTGCGAAAAACCATTACCGTGACTGACCAGCAAGACAACTGGATCAAAGCGCAGATTGAAGCAGGAAACTACACCAACGACAGCGAATATATCCGCGATCTGATTCGGCGTGAGCAAGAGCGCAACGCTGAGTTAGAGACAGTGCGGGCTGCTCTTCGGGAAGGTGAATCCAGCGGAAAACCTCGCTCTTTCGATCCCGTTGCATTCAAGCAAAGAATGTTGACGGCGCATGGGTGAATACCGACTGACACCTGCCGCCGAAGGCGACCTTGAGGCTATCTGGAGTTATACCGCACGTCAGTGGGGCCAGGATCAGGCCAGTCGCTACATTGACATCATGACTACAGCATTTGCGCAGTTGGCCGCGCATCCAAAAACAGCGCCAGCCTGTGATGCTATCCGCCCCGGCTATCGACGCTGCAGTGTCGAACGGCACACGATTTACTTTCGAATAACGGCGTACGGAATAGCGATCATTCGCATACTGCATGAACGTATGGAAGCGCAGCGCAACCTCTGAGTGTAAATGATTGCGCATTGGCTCTTGGCAAGGGGCCAAGATTTCTGCGTTTGATATGGCGGAAGGCAGCCGGAGTCGAACCTGCCCGGGAACGGATGCCGTCCCCAACCGGGTTTGAAGCCCGGCCGCGCCACCGGGCGCGATTGCCTTCCTTTAACTCAGGGGGCGCCGGGGTTGGCCAGCGCGTTGTCGTGGCGGATCAGTCGGTGTTCGCCGAGGCGTCGGGTCAGGCCGAGGCGGTCAAAGTATTCGAGAAACTGAATACAGCGTTTGCGTCCCAAGCCTAGCGCATCGCGGACGCTTGTCACCTGGATCTGCGGATTTTCCTGCGCCGTTTGCAGGAGCATCGCCGCCATTTGCCGCAATACGATGTCGGTGACAAACAGATCGCGCACCACTTGGTGAGTCAACCCCAGACGCGCCAGTTTGCGCAGCAACAGACGCACATTGGCATCTTCCTCACCGACGGCTTTGGCCAGATCGCGAACCCACGGTGGGTCGAAGCGGGCCTGTTCGAACAGCGGTTGCAGTTGTTGCCAGAGGATTTCGTCTGCGGCGCTCAGGCGTACCTGGTGATCCGGCAGGTGCAGCCATGGCCCGCTGGCGTTGATCGAACCGGCGGCGAGCAGTTCATCGAGCAGGCTGATGAACGTCGAGCGCTCCAGCGGCAACGCACTGAAACGCCGCAGCCGATCCCGGTCCGGGCCCATCTGGTCGGGCTCCAGTTCATGCAAGCGTGCCAGTTGCTCCAGCAAGGTGAATTTGAGCATGCCCCAACGTTGCACGTTGAATAGCAACGGGCCCTGGCGGGTGTCGATCAGGCGCACGTTTTGCGGCAATGACCAATCAGCGCGCGGGTAATTGAACTGGCGTTCCAGGCGCAACGGATCAAGCCCTGTCGCGCTGTGGTTGAGCAGCAGCGGCAAGGTGTGTTCGAGCGTCTGGTTGAGCGCCAGCGCTTGCAGTTGCGCCAGACGTTCAGGGCTGCGGCGATGCCTGGCCGGAGCAAACGGGTCGAGCACCTGACCGCCACCGAGAGTGCGTTGTGCGCTCTGGTCGCGCAGGATCAACCGATCACCCTTCACCGCATGCACCGGCGTGTTGATCAGCAATTGCGCGAACATGCGTTCGCCAGGGCTCAGTCGTGCACCTTCGAGCAATGCGACGCGGGCGATCACGTCTTGCGTGCCGAGGTGCAGGTGCACCGGGTGAAAGTGTTCGAAGGTGCGCTCGCCGGGCAGCAGTTGAAAGTCGATGTCGATTCGTTGGGTCGGCGCATGCAGCCACTCCGACAACAGCCATTGGCCGCGATGGATTTGCGCCAGTTCGAGTCGTTCGCCGCTCAGATTGAGGGCCACGCGTTGCCCGGCAAAGGCTTGCTCGGCGGTCTGATTCTGCGCATGCAGCCCGCGCACCCTTACCGATTTGCCGGACGGTCCGAGCGCCAGTTTATCGCCCACCGTCACCACGCCGGACAACGCCGTGCCGGTGACCACAATCCCCGCACCGGCCACGCTGAAGGCGCGGTCGATGGCCAGACGAAAGCCGCCTTCACGGTTGCGCTCATGCACTTGGTGTTGCGTCTGCAATAACGCTTCGCGCAACACATCGATGCCCTGCCCGCTGACGCTCGACACCGCCAATATCGCTGCCTTGGCGAATGGCCCCGGCGCCAACAAATTTGCGATCTGCTCACGCACCGCCGTCACCCTGCCTGGCTCGACCCGATCACACTTGGTGATCGCGACTAATGCCTGCGGGATGCCCAGCAGTTCGACAATCGCCAGATGCTCGCGGGTTTGCGGCATCACGCCGTCGTCCGCCGCCACCACCAGCAACACCAGATCGATGCCTTGCGCACCGGCGAGCATGTTGTGGGTGAATTTCTCGTGGCCAGGCACGTCGATGAAACCGCTGAGGCCGCCGCCGGGCGCCAGTTCTGCGTAAAGGTAACCGAGGTCGATGGTCATGCCGCGCTCGCGTTCCTGCGGGCGGCGGTCGCCGGTTTGCCCGGTCAGCGCTTGCAGCAGCGAGGTCTTGCCGTGGTCGATGTGCCCGGCGGTGCCGACGATCACGGATCGACCTGCAACTGCGCCAGCTGCGCCAGCCACGCGGGTTCGTCGTCGAGTTGGCGCAAGTCGAGCCACAGGGCATCGTCGTCGATGCGCCCGAGCACTGGAATCGGCAAGGTCCGCAATGCTGCTTCAAGACTCAGCAGATAGCGCCCGCGCAAGCGCTTCGACACTTGCGGACGCAAGCAAAGCGCCGCGCTGGGCAATCGCGCCACCGGTTGGCTGCCGCTGCCGATCATGCCCAGCGCCGGGATCGCGCTGACTGACCACGGCTCGCCCAAGGTCTGCGCCAACAACGGTTGCAGGCGTTGCGCCTGAGCGAGAATGTCAGCCTGCGGCCGGGTCAGCAGACGCAAGCTCGGCAAGCGCTCGGCCAGTCGATCCGGATCGCGGTACAGGCCGAGCACCGCCTCCAGCGCCGCCAAGGTCAGCTTGTCCACGCGCAGCGCCCGTTTCAGCGGATTCTTCTTGATCTTTGCGATCAGCTCTTTGCGACCCACGATCAACCCGGCCTGCGGCCCGCCGAGCAGTTTATCGCCGCTGAAGGTGACGATATCCGCGCCATCGAGCAGCGCCTGGCGCACCGTCGGCTCTGCCGGCAGCCCCCAGCGCGTCAGGTCGAGCAGGCTGCCGCTGCCCAGATCCTCCAGCAGCGGCAAACCATGACGGTGGGCCAGCTCGGCCAGTTCCGCCGTCGGCACCCGAGCGGTGAATCCTTCGATGCTGTAATTGCTCGCATGCACACGCATGATCAAACCGCTGCGCGGGCTGATCGCCGCTTCATAGTCGCGGGCATGGGTACGATTGGTGGTGCCGACTTCATGCAGACGCACGCCGGCGCGGGCCATGATGTCGGGGATGCGAAAGGCGCCGCCGATTTCGATCAGTTCACCGCGCGAGATGATGCCTTCCTTGCGTGCGCCAAGGCTGTTGAGCGTCAGCAGCACGGCGGCGGCATTGTTATTGACCACGGTGACGGCTTCGGCGCCGGTCAGTTCGCGGATCAGGCCTTCGATCAAATCATCGCGATCCCCGCGTTTGCCGCTGGCCAGATCGAATTCCAGATTGAGCGGATAACGGGCGGCCATTTGCACGGCTTCGATGGCTTCGTCCGGCAATAGCGCCCGGCCGAGATTGGTGTGCAGCACCGTGCCGGTGAGGTTGAACACCCGCCGCACCTGGCTGCGTTGCTGCTGCGCCAGACGTTCACCGACGCGGCCGGCGAGCACTTCGGGGCTGATTTCAATCGCAGACAATTGCCCGTTCAACACACTGGACCGCAGTTCATCCAGCAACTGGCGCAAACTGGCCAGCAGCGATTCACGCCCGTGACGCTCGAGTAAAGGCACACACGCCGGATGACGCAACAACCCATCAATGGAAGGTAACCGCAGGGACATCAGCCACTCCTGGAGACAGATCACTGCGCCCGGCAGTGAAAAAAAGAAGTGTAGACCCTGCTGTCATTCGTCTCCCGGGGCCAGTAACAGATTCGGTGCCAGGCGCTGAAAACCATCCTGGGCCAGACGCATATCCAGCAGCAAACTGGAGAGATCCGCCGACAACGCCTCGGCGTCGGCATCGTTTTCCAGATAGATCAGTTTCAGATAGCTGTTACAGCCCGGACAGACCTCCGCACGCAGCGGCGCCTGATTGGCCGCATGGCGATCATCCTCAAGGCTCAGGTAGTCGAGGCCTTTGCTGGATTCGCAATACACGCACTTGACCCGCACCACATGCCATTCGCAGGCGCACAGCGAACACACCAGATAGCGCAAGCCGTTGTGTTTGCCGCGATGACGGATCACCCCGGCCATCGCCGGTGAACCGCAGGCCGGGCATTGGCTGAGGCTGTCGCCGGGTTTCAGTTGCAGATTGGTCGCGCTGAGCAGCCAGTGACTCCACGCCGTTTGTAATGCGGCACCGAGAAACGGCACCAACGCCGCTGGCACCATGGTGTATTGGCCGCTGATCAAAGCGACCGCCCACGCGCGCAACTGGCCGGGACTGGCAACGCGCAACGTGGTCACGGCATCGACCACGGCGGGTTGCGCCAAGGGATCGTAGCGTTGCAGCAAGGCGTCGAGATAACGCTGCCAAGCGTCTTCGCGCACCAGCGTGTCGGCGGCAAACGGCGGCAAACCATGTTGCTGGCACGCCTCGATCCGTTGCTGATCGAACGGCGCGGTCAGCGGTGGATCGTCGAATACCTGCTGCTGAACCCGGCACAACCCGGCAATCAAGCGCAGATACTCGGCCAGCGGATGCCCTTCGGCCAGTTGCTCCAAACGTTGTGCACGCAAAGTGAAGAGGTTATGCGGTGGCAGATGCAGAAACGGCGGCGAACTGGCCGCCGCCTCGATTTCTCCGGGTTCAAGAATGGTTGCCAAAGGTCAGCCCTTTTTGGTGATCGGTCGCTCCGGCACGTCGTTCTGACGTTCATCGCGGGTGATTTCGCGGTACCAGAGTTCGTGGTGTTTTTTCGCCCAGGCGCGACTGACCCAACCATGCAGCATCGCGTCGATCGAACCCTTGATCCACAACCCGGCGTAGATGTGGATGATGATGCTGAGGATCAGCACAAACCCGGCCAGTGCGTGCAGCAGCATCGCCCAACGAATCACGGTGATGCCGAAGAACGCACTGAAATACGCCCGCCAGATCACCAGCCCGGTGAACAGCAATCCGAGCATGCACAGCAGTAAAGTCCAGAACAGCATCTTTTGCCCGGCGTTGTATTTACCCACGGGCGGCACGCTTTCTTCGTCGTTGACCAGCACCCGGTCGATGCGGCGCATCCACTTCCAGTCGTTGTCGATAAAGAAATTCGAGCGCCAGAAGCGAAACACCAGACCGAGGAAAAACATGAACATCAGCACGCCCATGAACGGATGCAGAATCCGCGTCCATGGGCCACCGCCGAACAGGTTGGTCAGCCAGAACATCGAGGGATGAAACAGCGCCAGCCCGGACAGCCCGGCCATGAAGAACAGAATCGCCACCAACCAGTGATTGGTCCGCTGGTTGGCGGTGTAACGCAGGATCGTCTTGTTGCTCATGGCCGGTCCTCCCCGCGTGGATCGAAGGTGTGCACCGCCGGATCAACGACATGCACCGAGGTGTCGGGCGCTGTCGGATGTTCATCCTCTTCGACGCGATTCGGCCCGATGCGCACGTAATGGAAGAACCCGGCCAGCACCGCCGCGCCCATGGCCAACAGGCCCAAGGGTTTGCTGATGCCTTTCCACAGGCCCACCAACGGGCTGATGGTCGGATCCTGCGGCAGATTGGCGTAGATTTTCGGTGTGTCGGCGTGGTGCAGCACGTACATCACATGCGTACCGCCGACGCCAGCCGGATCGTACAGGCCGGCATTTTCAAAACCACGGCTTTTCAGGTCGACGATGCGTTCGGCGGCGTGTTCCTTCATGTCTTCCTTGGTGCCGAAGACGATGGCGCCGGTCGGACAGGTTTTCACACAGGCCGGCTCCAGCCCCACCGCCACCCGATCGGAACACAAGGTGCATTTGTAGGCCTTGTGGTCCTTCTGCGAAATACGCGGAATGTTGAACGGGCAACCGGTGATGCAATAACCGCAGCCGATGCAGTGATCCTGATCGAAATCGACGATGCCATTGGCGTGCTTGATGATCGCGCCGGGACTCGGGCACGCCGCCAGACATCCGGGCTCGGCGCAGTGCATGCATCCGTCCTTGCGGATCAGCCATTCGAGGTTGCCGGCATCGGTTTCATGTTCGGTGAAGCGCATCAACGTCCAGGTTTCCGCGCTCAGATCCTGCGGGTTGTCGTAGGTGCCGTGGTTGTGGCCGACCTCGTCGCGCAGCTCGTTCCATTCCGAGCAGGCCACCTGGCAGGCCTTGCAGCCAATGCATTTGGTAGTGTCGATCAGCTTGGCCACCGCCTCCTGATTCCTTACCGACGGCGGCACAGTCGTGGTGGCCGAGCGGGCAATAATGTCTTGGCTGGCCATTTACAGTTTCTCCACGTTGACCAGGAATGACTTGGATTCCGGGGTCTGGGTGTTGCCATCGCCGAGGAACGGCACCAAGGTGTTGGTCAGATAACCGTGACGCGTCAGCCCGGTGAATCCCCAGTGCAGCGGGATGCCGATCTGATGCACGACCTGGCCGTTGACCTGCAACGGCCGAATGCGTTTGGTCACCACTGCCACCGCTTCGATAAAGCCGCGTTTGCAGCTGACGCGTACACGATCACCGGCAGCGATGCCCTTCTCTTTCGCCAGCACTTCGCCGATCTCGACAAACTGCTCGGGCTGAGCAATCGCGTTCAACTTGCAGTGCTTGCTCCAGAAGTGGAAATGTTCGGTCAGCCGGTAACTGGTGCCGGCGTACGGGAAGTCCTTGGCCTCGCCGAGGGTTTCCCAGACTGAATCGAAGATCCGCGCCGCCGGGTTGCTGGTGGCTTTCTTGTTTTGCGGGTGCAGCGGGTTGATGCCGATCGGCGTTTCGAACGGCTCGTAATGCTCGGGGAATGGCCCCTCGTTCATCTTGTCGACGGCGAAGAACCGCGCCACGCCTTCGGGGTTCATGATGAACGGGTTCATCCCGGCTTCCGGCGGCACGTCGGCCTTATAGTCCGGCACGTCGGTGCCACCCCAGGCCTTGCCGTTCCACCACACCAGCCGTTTTTTCGGATCCCACGGATTGCCTGCGACGTCCGCCGAAGCACGGTTATAGAGAATCCGCCGGTTGGCCGGCCAGGCCCACGCCCAGCCCTGATGCTGATGCATGCCATACGGGTCGGAATTGTCGCGGCGAGCCATCTGGTTGCCGGCCTCGGTCCAGCTGCCGGCGAAGATCCAGCAACCGGACGCGGTGCTGCCATCGTCCTTGAGCAAGCCGAACCCGGCCAGTTGCGAGCCGGCCTTGACGGCGGCGCCGGTCGCGTCGGTGAAGTCGGCGACAGCGTTGCCGTTGATTTCCTTGGCCAGTTCCTCCGGCGAAGGTTCGTCGGCAATCTTGTACGGCCACGACAGCTTCAGCAGCGGATCGGGGAATTTGCCGCCCTCGGCCTGATAACGCTTGCGCAGGCGCAGGAACAGTTCGGCCATGATGCGAATGTCGGTCTGCGCTTCACCCGGGCCATCGGCGCCTTTCCAGTGCCATTGCAGCCAGCGGCTGCTGTTGACCAGCGAGCCGTCTTCTTCGGCAAAACAAGTGGTCGGCAGGCGAATGACTTCGGTCTGGATCTCCTCGCTTTTCACATCGTTGTACGGCCCGACGTTGTGCCAGAACTCCGAGGTTTCGGTGGCCAGCGGATCCATCACCACCAGCCATTTCAACTTGGCCAGTGCGCCCATCACGCGATTCTTGTCCGGCAGCGCGGCAATCGGGTTAAAGCCCTGGCACATGTAGCCGTTGACCTTGCCCTGGCTCATCAGGTCGAACATCTTCAGGACGTCGTAGTTGGGAATGTCGAGTTTCGGCAAATGGTCGTAGAGCCAATTGTTCTCGGCCGTGGCATTGGCGCCGTACCAGGATTTCATCAGGCTGACGTGGAATTTGCTGTAGTTCTGCCAGTACGACAATTGCCCCGGACGCAGCGGTACTTGCGTGCGTTTCTTGATGAAGGTGTTGTAGTCCTGCTCGGTGTCGGTGCCCAGCGTCAGATAGCCCGGCAACGAGTTCGACAGCAGCCCGAGATCGGTCAGCCCCTGAATGTTCGAGTGACCGCGCAAGGCATTCACCCCGCCACCCGGCATGCCGACGTTGCCCAGCAACAGTTGCACCATCGCCGCGCTGCGAATGATCTGCGCGCCAATCGAGTGCTGGGTCCAGCCGAGCGCGTAGAGAATCGTCATGGTCTTGCCCGGTGTCGAGCAAGTGGCGATTTCGTCCCAGATTTTCTGCATGGCATCGACCGGCATGCCGCAGATCTGGCTGGCAAGATCGATGTTGTAGCGGCTGTAATGCTGCTTCATCAATTGATAGACGCAGCGCGGGTCTTGCAGCGTCGGGTCGACTTTGGCGAAGCCGTCCTCGCCCAACTCGTAACCCCAGCCGGACTTGTCGGTGTAGCTGCGCTTGGCCACGTCGTAGCCGCTGAAGATGCCGTCTTCAAAGCCATATCCGGCTTTGACGATGAACGACACGTCGGTGTAGTTGCGCACGTATTCGTGCTGGATCTTGTCCTCGGTCAGCAGGTAATTGATCAGGCCGCCCATGAAGGCGATGTCGGTGCCGGTACGGATCGGCGCGTAATAGTCGGCCACCGAAGCGGTCCGGGTAAAACGCGGATCAACGACGATCAGCCTTGCGGCGTTATGCGCCTTGGCCTCGGTCACCCATTTGAAGCCGCACGGATGCGCTTCTGCTGCGTTGCCACCCATCACCAGGATCAGATTCGCGTTGGCGATATCGGTCCAGGTATTGGTCATGGCACCACGGCCGTACGTCGGGGCAAGACTTGCCACCGTCGGGCCGTGTCAGACACGCGCCTGGTTATCGAACCCCAGCATGCCGAGACTGCGAATCACCTTCTGGGTGATGTAGCCCGCTTCGTTGGACGCTGCCGACGCGGCGAGGAAACCGGTGCTCAGCCAGCGATTCACCGTTTGCCCGTTGGCATTTTTCTCGATGAAGTTGGCGTCGCGGTCGATTTTCATCAGGTCGACGATGCGGTCGAGCGCTTCGTCCCAACTGATCCGCGTCCATTCACTGCTGCCGGGCTTGCGCGTTTGCGGGTAGAGCAAGCGGCCCGGGCTGTGAATGAAGTCCAGCAGGCCTGCGCCTTTCGGGCAGAGGGTGCCACGGTTGACCGGGTGGTCGGCGTCGCCCTCGATGTGAATGATGCTTTGCGCTACGTTCTTCGCTCCATCGCCCTGGCTGTACATGATCAAGCCGCACCCGACCGAACAATACGGACAGGTGTTGCGGGTTTCATGGGTGTGGGCAAGCTTGAAGTGGCGCACCTGCTCGGCGAAGGCCAGCGTCGGGGCCATGCCCAACGCGCCCAGGCTTGAGCCTGCAAGGCCGATACCGGCGACCTTGAAGAACTGACGACGGCTGAGATCCATCGTGCACTCCTGATCAGGTGGAACCCGGTACTTGAGCCGGGCTTTGTCTGGACAATCACGGTTGCGGCAAACGTGTGCCGACTTTTTCACTGTAGACAAAGACCCTACAGTCTGTGCGAAAACCGACCGTCGGCCGTTTGTCGGGCAATCTTTTGCGCTGGTACAAAAACTTGTGGGAGCTGGCTTGCCAGCGATAGCGGTGGTTCAGTCACCATCATTGTTGGATGTGCCGATGCCATCGCTGGCAAGCCAGCTCCCACAGGTTTTGTGTGCTCCAACAGGGTCATGGGCTTAGAATGCCCGGCAGGACCAATCCCGCCTTCACGAGACCGCGCATGACTTTCGATTTTGATCAGGTATTCGACCGCCACAACACTGGCAGCACCAAGTGGAGCCGCTATTCGGCTGACGTGCTGCCGATGTGGGTCGCTGATATGGATTTCGCCGCGCCACCGGTGGTGATCGAGGCACTGCAACAGCGTCTGCTGCACCCGCTGGTCGGTTACAGCGTGGCGCAGGACAACCTGCGCGAGGCCATTGTTGCCGACCTCTGGAACAAGTTCGCCTGGAAGGTCCAACCGCAGGAGCTGATTTTCCTGCCGGGCGTCGAGTCCGGTTTCAACATGGCGCTGAAGGCGTTGGTCCAGCCACAGCAGAACGTTGTCGTGCAAGTGCCGAACTATCCGCCGCTGCGTCATGCACCGGGCCACTGGGGTTTGAACAAGGTCGAACTGGAATTCGTCGCGCAGGCCGACGGCACCTACGCCACGCCGCTGGAGGTATTGCGCGACTCGCTGAACGGCGGCGGCGCGCTGCTGCTGAGCAATCCGCACAACCCGATCGGCAAAGTGTTCGGCCGTGAAGAGTTGCAAGCCGTGGCCGATATCTGCGTGGCGCAAGACGCCTGGATCATCTCCGACGAAATCCATGCCGAGTTGTGCTTCGACGGTCGCGTGCACATTCCGACTGCGTCGCTGAGTGCGGAAATCGCCCGGCGCACCATCACCCTGATGTCGGCCAGCAAGGCGTACAACATCGCCGGCCTCAAGACTTCGTTCATGATTATCCAGGACGCCGCCCTGCGCGAACGCGTCAACCATGCTCGGTGCGGCATGGTCGACAGCGTCAACCCTTTGGGCATGGAAGCCACCCGCGTGGCTTACAGCGAAGCCGGACCGTGGCTGGCCGAATTGAAAACCTATCTGCAGGCCAACCGCGATTATCTGGTCGAAGCGGTACGCAGCCGCTTGCCCGGCGTGAGCATCCAGGTGCCGCAAGGCACTTACCTGGCCTGGCTCGATTGTTCGGCACTGGATCTGGGCAATCCGCAGCAGTTTTTCCTTGAACAGGCCAAAGTCGGTTTGAGCGCCGGTATTGATTTCGGCGATCAGAGCCAGCAGTTCGTGCGCCTGAACTTCGGCTGCCCGCGTTCACTGCTGGAGGAAGGCATTGCGCGGATGGAGCGTGCATTGGCCAGCCGCCCTGCCTGAGACAACCAGATAGCGGTTGAGAGGGCTGGCCTCTTCGCGGGCTTGCTCGCGAAGGCGTCAGTCGACTCGCCGCAACACTTGGAAATGAGTAACATGGCTGCCCTTCCCGCAGCCCTACTCTGCGCCTTGCCGAATAAGCCGATTCCATGCCTTTCGAACTCAGCGTTGACCTGACCACCCTGGCCATTCTGGCCGTTGTCGCTTTCATTGCCGGTTTCATTGATGCCATCGCCGGTGGTGGTGGTCTGCTGACCACGCCGGCGCTGCTGACGGCCGGCCTGCCACCGCACCTGGTGCTGGGCACCAACAAGCTGAGTTCGACCTTCGGCTCGGCCACCGCCAGTTTCACCTTCTACCGACGCAAACTGTTTCATCCACGGCAGTGGGTGCACGCGATTGTCGGCACTTTGGTTGGCGCGCTGACCGGTGCCATCGTCGCTCATTACCTGCCAGCGGAATGGCTGAACAAAATGCTCCCGGTGATCGTCTTCGCCTGTGGCCTGTATCTGTTGTTCGGCGGCACGCCAAAAGCGCCGCTGGACAGCGACGCACCGATCAAGAAGAAATGGCAATCGAGCCAGGGTTTCAGCCTCGGTTTCTATGACGGCGTGGCGGGTCCCGGCACGGGCGCGTTCTGGACGGTCAGCAGCCTGCTGCTCTACCCGATCGACCTGGTCAAGGCCAGCGGTGTGGCGCGCAGCATGAACTTCGTCAGCAACATTGCAGCGCTGTCGGTGTTCGTGTTTTCCGGGCAGGTGGACTGGATCATTGGCCTGAGCATGGGCCTGTCGGTGATGGTCGGCGCATTCTTTGGCGCGCGCACCGCGATCAGCGGCGGCGCCAAATTCATTCGTCCGGTGTTCATCACCGTGGTGTTGGGTCTGACCGTGCGCCTAGCCTGGCAGCACTGGTTCAGCGTGGCCTAAGCGCCGCGCCACATAGACGTCGATCAGGTAACGGGCAATCGACTTTGACGCCGGCAACGGCGGCAGGTCGTGCACGTTGAACCACTGGGCGTCTTCGATCTCGTCTTCCTGACAGACAATCTCGCCACCGGCGTACTCGGCATGGAAGCCGAGCATCATCGAGTGCGGGAACGGCCAGCACTGGCTGCCCATGTATTGAATGTTCTTCACCTCGATCTGTACTTCTTCGCGCACTTCCCGAATCAGGCAGTCTTCAGCTGACTCGCCGGGCTCGGCGAACCCGGCCAGCGTGCTATAGACACCAGTGACGAAACGCGGCGAACGCGCCAACAGAATCTCGTCGCCACGGGTCACCAGCACAATCATGCTCGGCGAAATGCGCGGGTAACTGCGCAAGTCACACGGCTGGCAATACATCGCTCGCTCGCGTGGCACCTGGGTCATGGCCTGCCCGCAGTTGCCGCAGAAGCGATGTTCCCGCGCCCAGGTACCGATTTGCGCGGCGTAACCGAGCACTTTGTAAACCGTGTGATCGCCCTCGAGCATGAACGCCCGCAGGCCTTTCCAGTTGCACCCCGGCACCTCGCTGTGACTGCGCAGTTCCAGCAGATACACCGGCTCGCCATCGAGATGGCCGATGCCGTGTTCGGCAAGGATCGACAGGTCCTGACGCTTGAGCCATTCCCGCGGGAACAGCGCGCCGTTGTCATCGAACAGAAAACCTTCGGGGCTGCGTGCCACGGCCCAGCCGCCAGGTTGATCGGTGTCCAGTACTGCAGTGGTCCAGCGAGATGTCATGGTTTCTCAGTCCAGAAATTCGGGTTTCTGTTTGCTCATATGGGCGGCCATGGCCACGCGCAAGTCGGTGGATTGCAACATGGCGGCGTTCCAGGTGGCAACGTATTCGAGGCCGTCGTCGATACTATGATCGCGCATGTAGCTGATCATTGCCTTGGTACCGGTGACTGCTATCGGCGATTTGCCGGCGATGTCGCGAGCGATATCAAAGACGCCTTCAAGCAACACGTCCTTGTCGCTGAACACACGATTGACCAGGCCGATGCTGCGCGCCTCTTCGGCACCAAAGGTGCGACCGGTGTAAGCCAGTTCACGCAGCATGCCGTCACCGATGATCCGTGGCAACCGTTGCAACGTGCCAACGTCAGCGGCCATGCCGATGTCGATTTCCTTGATCGAGAATTGCGCGTCCTCGGCGGCGTAACGCATGTCGCAGGCGGCGATCAGATCGATTGCGCCGCCGAGGCAGTAGCCTTGAATCGCCGCAAGCACAGGCTTGCGGCAGTTATCGACGGCATTGAACGAAGCTTGCAAGGTCAGGATCTTTTTGCGCAGCAGGCGTGCGTTGCGACCGACGTCCTTGCCCAGTTCATTGGCAACGCCGGCGAGCATCATCAGGTCGATGCCCGAGGAGAAATGTTTGCCATTACCGCTCAGGACCACCACCCGGACTTCGTCGGTGTCATCGATCCATTGGAAGATCTCGATGATCTCGCTCCAGAACGCGGCGTTCATCGAGTTGATCTTTTCCGGACGATTGATCTGAACATGGGCGATGTTGTCGGCCAGTTCGACACTGAAGGCGGTGTATTGAGTCATGGCAGTGATCCTTTACCGGGCAGAAATTGAGGCCCGAACTATAACAAGGCATCACGGCGGCGGTTCGGCCAAATGCGGGACTGTCTTGAGTTTCGCTTTGCCTGTGCCGGCCTCATCGCGAGCAGGCTCGCTCCCACAGTGGAATGCATTTCAAAATGTGGGAGCGAGCCTGCTCGCGAAAGCGCCGGCTCAATCACCACATATCATCGAGCCAGACGCCTTAGCCCGAACAACATCCCCCCTGCCCCCAACAGCATCACCGCCAAAAACAGCGGATAGGAAATCCACCACGCTGTCCCCGCCGTCATCATGCTGAACTCCGACATGCCGCCAATGCTCGCAATCAGGTTCAACGGCAGAAACACCACATTGATCAACGTCAGCTTGCGCAGCAGGTTGTTCATGCTGTTGTTCATCAGGTTGCCACGCGCATCGATCAGCCCGGAAAACACCGTCGAGTAAATCTCCGCCTGTTTATAGCACTGGTTGTTTTCAATGATCAGGTCGTCGATCAGGCCAATCGCTTCGCTGCCGAAATGCTGTTTCTCGGCGTGGTTACGCAAACGCGTCAATACGGCGCCGTTGCTGTGCAAGGCGTTGATGTAATAGATCAGGCTTTCACTGAGGTTGAACATCTGCACCAGATGCTGGTTTTGCATCGAGGCGTTGAATTTCTGCTGCAACTCGCGGGCGACCAGTTTGATCACCTTCAAGTGCCCGAGGTAGTGATGGATATTGTTGAAGAGCAAATCCAGCAGCACATCCAGTGGCGTGTTCAATGGCTGGCGCGTACCGAGGCCGTGCAGCGGCGTGTCGTCGGTGGCGATCACCAGCAGTTGTCCCGGCGCGAACAGCAAACCGCAAGACGACACTTCGAAGGCCAGACTGCCGCCACCGGAATAGTTTTCCGGACGCTTCCAGATCAGGAACAGATGATCCGGGTGAAACTCGATCCGCGACACCTCGTCCGGGTCCAGCGCCGAGGCCAAGGCATGTTCATCGACTTTGTAGTGACTGTGCAGCAAATCGCGTTCGGCGGCGTCAGGGTTGCTGAACAGCATCACCTCGGCGTCCAGCCGTTCGACGCGCTGCAGGGCGCCGTGGCTCAGAGTAAAACTGCTGATCATCGGCGAGTCACCAGGCCTGGCCGCGACGTTTCAGCTCCAGCCGCCGCACAAACTCTTCCAGCACCAGTGAATACAGATCGTCCTGCAAATAAGCGTCTTCAATCCCGGCGTCGAGGTTCGGATTGTCATTAACCTCGATCACCACGACTTTATCGCCGGCCTGTTTCAGGTCGACGCCATAGAGGCCGTCGCCGATCAGGTTGGCGGTCTTCACGGCCAGTTCCACCACCGCTCGTGGTGCCTCGTGGATCGCCAGTGTCCGGCATTCGCCATTGACGTCCTGGCCCTTGGCCTTGTGGTTGTAGATTTGCCAGTGGCCCTTGGACATGAAGTATTGGCAAGCGAAGATTGGTTTGCGGTTAAGCACGCCGATGCGCCAGTCGTACTCGGTGTAGAAAAATTCCTGGGCCAGCAACAGCACCGAATGTTCGAACAATTGCGCCGTGGCTTCGAGCAGCGCCTGCTGGCTTTCCACCTTGATCACGCCTCGCGAGAAACAGCCGTCGGGGATCTTCAGCACCAAGGGAAAACCCAGGCGTTCGCCGACCCGCTCGAAGTCTTCGGGTCGCTCCTTGTAGAGAATCTCGGTGGCGGGCATGCCCAGTTGATGGCTGTTGAGCAGGTCGGTGAGGTAGACCTTGTTGGTGCAGCGCAGAATCGAGGCCGGATCGTCCATTACCACCAAGCCTTCGCTTTCGGCCTTCTTGGCGAAGCAATAGGTATGGTTGTCGACGCTGGTGGTTTCGCGGATCAACAGGCCGTCGTACTCGGCCAGGCGCGCATAATCCTTGCGTTCGATCAGTTCGACGTCGATGCCCATGGTCTTGCCGACCCGCACGAAATTCTCCAGCGCCTTGCTGTTCGACGGCGGCAACGCCTCTTGCGGATCGTGCAGAATCGCCAGGTCGTAACGCGCCACTTGCCGGGAGCGTGGCATGCGCCAGACTTTACGGCTGAAGCCATCCAGCGCGTTGGCGAACTGATCTTCCTGGTCGTCGCGCAACTTGTGCAAGGCACCGGATTTTATACCTTCGATGTGCCAACCGTTAGTTCGACGAAACTCAACTAACAGAATCGGACAAGGGAACACTTCAAACAACTGTCGGGCCAAATCCTGTAAAGGCTCGATATGCGTTCTGCCGAAATAAAGTGTCAGAGTGAATCCTTCGGTATCACTGTAGAGGTGATGACTGAGGGCTTTTTCCAGTGTTTTATCGAGATCGTCGAGTGCCAGTCCGTAGAGTGATTTTTTCGTCAGTTCGCTGATGGTGCGCACCGACGGAATCACCTTGTGCCCTCGGGCTTCGGCCAGCAGCGAGCAGTAATATCCGTGGCCCAGGTACTTGTAACTGCGACACAGGTTGATCACCTGCACGCGCTTGCCTGACTCGCTGTCTCGGGTTTGCTCCAGGTATTCCTGCGCCGTGATGATGTCTTCGCTGGGAAAATAAGACGCCCAGTCTTCCTTGCGTTCGACAATGATCAGCACTTGACTGGAGCTTCTAACCGTTGAGTTTAAATAAGTTGCCGCCGGCAAACTTTGCTCGGATACTTCGCGCCAATGACCCTGTACCGCTGACATAGAGATTGATCCGTTGGAGAACAAGACCATTTCTATTAAGCACGAAGTTTTTCGAAAGTCCCGTTTCGTTACGCAACTTTTACGGTGGTCATATGAGTGCTGTTTTTCGATTGGCGGTAGTTGAAGACCTGCCGGCATTGCTGGCATTGGAAATGCAATGTTTTACAACTGACCGGCTTACCAGCCGCAGTTTCCAGTGGATGATCACCAAGGCGCACGCACAGTTGCTGGTCGCCGAACGGGATGGTCAATTGCTCGGTTACGCGTTGGTGTTGTTCCATCGCGGCACTTCACTGGCGCGGCTGTATTCCATCGCCATCGCTGCCCAGGCGCGTGGCACGGGGCTGGGCAAGCAACTGCTGCAGCGCATGGAAACCTGCGCACTCGAACATGATTGCGCCTATCTGCGTCTGGAAGTGCGTACCGACAACCCCGCCGCTATTGCTCTGTACGAACGCAACGGCTACCGGCGCTTCGCGCTGATTCATGATTACTACGAAGACCACGCCGATGCATTGCGTCTGGAGAAACGCATTCTCCAGCACCGGGATTCGCGCAGTATCAAGGTGCCCTACTACCGGCAAACCACTGACTTCACCTGTGGTCCGGCGTGTCTGTTGATGGCCATGGGCGCGCTGCAGCCTTTGCGTTTACTGGAGCGCCGCGAAGAACTGCAAATCTGGCGCGAAGCGACCACCGTGTTCATGACCTCCGGCCATGGCGGATGCAGTCCGCAGGGATTGGCACTCGCGGCATGGCGGCGGGGTTTTCGCGTGCGTCTGCAACTGAGTCTGACGGGGCCGTTGTTTCTCGATGGTGTACGCGATGAGCATAAAAAAGACGTCATGCGCCTAGTGCATGAAGAGTTCACCGAACAACTGGACCAGAGCGACGTCGAGCGTGTGATCGGTGCGCCGCTGGATCTGCCGCGATTACTGGATGAGGGTGGACAACCGCTGGTGTTGATCAGCAGCTATCGCCTGACCCGATCGAAGTCTCCGCATTGGGTGGTAGTGACGGATTGCGATGCAGATTTTGTTTATCTGCATGATCCCGACGTTGATCACAGCCAGCATCGGCAAGCCATGGACTGCCAGCATGTGCCGGTCAGTCATGGCGAGTTTGAGAAAATGTGCCGGTTTGGGCGTGGGAAGCTGAGGGCTGCGGTGGTTTTGTACGCCCGCAATGAGTAGGTCAGGCATTAGTGCTTTTGTGGCGAGGGAGCTTGCTCCCGCTGGGTTGCGCAGCAGCCCCAAGGAAACTTGTGAGCGCTGCGCACTCAAGCGGGAGCAAGCTCCCTCGCCACAGGTTGTGTGTGTGAATTACAAATTTACTTCAGGCCAATCTTGTACAGCGAGCCATTGTCCTCATCTGTCAGCACGTACAGATAACCATCCGGTCCCTGCCGTACATCGCGAATGCGCTGTTTCAACTCGCCGAGCAAGCGCTCCTCATGCACGACTTTGTCGCCATCGAACTGCAAGCGAATCAACTCCTGACTCACCAGCGCCCCGATAAACACGTTTTGCTGCCATGCTGGGAAGCGGTCGGCATCGTAGAACGCCATACCGGTCACGCCAGGGGATTTTTCCCAGACATGATGCGGATCAACCGCGCCTTCAACACTTTTGCCTTTGGCTTCCGGGATCGGTTGCAGCGAATAGTTAATGCCATGGGTCGCCAACGGCCAGCCGTAGTTTTTCCCCCGCTCAATGATGTTTACCTCATCGCCGCCACGCGGGCCGTGTTCGTTTTCCCAAATCGTGCCGTTCCACGGATTGAGCGCCGCACCCTGCGGGTTGCGAATGCCGTAAGCCCAGATCTCCGGACGCACGCCGGATTGCCCTACGAACGGGTTGTCGTCCGGGACTTTGCCGTCTGCAAAGATCCGCACGATCTTGCCTTGCAGCTTGTCGAGATCCTGCGCGGTGGGCCGATCGTTGTTTTCACCCAGGGTGATGAACAGATAACCGTCACGATCAAACACCAGCCTCGAACCGAAATGGTTGCCGGTCGACAGCTTCGGTTCCTGACGGAAGATCACTTTGAAATCCTTCAGGGTTTTCAGGTCATCCGACAGATATCCGCGCCCTACCGCCGTCCCGGCCTTGTCGCCCGCACCGCCACCTTCGGCGTATGACAGATAAACCAGCCGGTCCTGTTTGAACTCCGGCGACAGCACGACATCGAGCAAACCGCCCTGCCCCTTGGCCCAGACCTTCGGCACGCCACTGATCGGCGCCGAGAGCTTGCCGTCCGCACCGACCACACGCAAATTGCCCGGTCGTTCGGTCACCAGCATGCCCTGGCGATCCGGCAGAAAAGCCAGCGCCCATGGATGTTCAAGACCTTGGGTGATCGTGGTGACTTCAAGGGTGCCCTGCTCGCTTTGCAGCTCTTTGGGGGCGGCGGCGAATACCGGCGCACTGATCAGAGCGCCGGCGCACAGGCTGGCTAGAAGAGTTTTACGCAACATGCACGATTCCTTTTGCTGGTTTCAAAGCTGGCAGCACCGCAGTACCGCCGTTCAACGGGTGTCAGTGCTTCGTGACGGTGGGTTGGGAATGAAGGTGGGCGGTGTACTCGGCACCGAACGAATGGGCTGGCCATTGCCAATACCGCGATTTTCGACGGTGGGCTGACGCGGCGTCGGCACGGTGTTCGGCCCGCGAATGGGCGGAGCGCTGGGCTGGGTGCCCTGCATGCTGTTGGGATTGGCCCGGTGAATCGGACTGTTGTAAGGGTTGTTGCTGTTGCCGGTCGGACTTTGCGCAAGCACAACGTCCGCATGAACCAGGCCGCCACTGAGTGTCAGGACGGCGATGCCAAGCATGAATCGGTTCATGGGGGTGCCTCTCGATGTGCAGGGAGTAGAGCCTTCGAGTCCACGCTACGCCCTGGGTTCGGATTTGTTAACCCGTGCCGCTTAAACAACATGTAACACGGCTTGACCAAGTCGTCTGAAACCGGCGCATTCACTGGAAACTTTCGCGCCGGCGCACAGGTCACCTGAACATCACGCGGAGAACTCACCATGGCTCGGGCAATCTGGAAAGGCGCGATCAGTTTCGGACTGGTACACATCCCTGTCGCGCTGGTTTCAGCGACGTCGTCGCAAGGCGTGGACTTCGACTGGCTCGACAGCCGCAGCATGGACCCGGTGGGCTACAAACGGGTCAACAAGGTCACCGGCAAGGAAGTCACCAAGGAAAATATCGTCAAGGGCGTGGCTTACGAAAAGGGGCGCTACGTGGTGCTCAGCGAAGAGGAAATTCGCTCGGCGCACCCGGTATCGACGCAGACCATCGACATCTTCTCCTTCGTCGACGCCGAGCAAATC
Source organism: Pseudomonas sp. NPDC087598 (assembly GCF_044743525.1). Lineage (NCBI taxonomy): Bacteria > Pseudomonadati > Pseudomonadota > Gammaproteobacteria > Pseudomonadales > Pseudomonadaceae > Pseudomonas > Pseudomonas sp. NPDC087598. Next base: position 27,143 of record NZ_JBIUWQ010000002.1, read on the forward strand.
CCGTTGCAGAACATCGACACGCCCTACTACCTCGCCCCGGACAAACGCGGCGGCAAGGTTTACGCGTTGCTGCGCGAAACCCTGAGCAAGACCAATAAAGTCGCCCTCGCCCGGGTCGTCCTGCACACGCGGCAATATTTGGCGGCATTGATGCCGCTGGAGTCGGCGCTGGTGCTGGTCAAGCTGCGCTGGCCGCAGGAAGTTCGTGGCCTCGATCAGTTGGAACTGGGCAGCGAAGTGACCAAACCACAGTTGGCCAAGGGCGAACTGGACATGGCCAAACGGCTGGTTGAGGACATGAGCGGCGACTGGAGTCCTGATGATTACAAGGACGAGTTCGAAGACAAGATCATGGCGCTGGTGGAGAAAAAGGCCCATGAAGGCAAGATCGAGGATGTCGAGTCGGTGGGGGGTGAGGAAGAGCGCAAGTCAGCCGATGTCATCGATTTGACCGAGCTGCTTAAACGCAGTCTGGGTGGCAAGGCACCCGCCAAGTCCAAGGCTAAAGCGACGACTAAAGCGGCACCGGCGAAGAAGACCAAGAAAGCGTCCTGAGCATGACAACTGAAGGATTGTCAGGCAACTGACAGGTTGCTTTTGCGACAGTCATCGCTGGCAAGCCAGCTCCCACAGTGGTCGGTGTGATGCGCACACCTCCAACCCTGTGGGAGCTGGCTCACAGCAATATTCAGATCAGAATGAAGATCGCCAACAAGCTACCGAAGATCGCCCACTTTTCCATGTAGTAGCGCTTGCGATTACGCTTTTTCAGCTGTTTACCACGCAAGCGGATCTTGTAGATCCGGGTAAACAAGCGGTTGATCCCACCCGTACGGTCACCGGCATCATTCGGCGCGCCGGCGGCGGACATCACGGTGCGGCTGAACCAGCCATTGAATGCAGCTGCCCAGCGGTACTTCATCGGCCGCTCAATGTCACAGAACAGGATGATGCGGTTCTTGTCCGTGGTGTTTTCTGCGTAATGGATGAAGGTTTCATCGAACATCACCGCTTCACCGTCACGCCAGTGATAGTTCTCGCCGTCGACATTGATGTAGCAACCGGCATCGTTCGGCGTTTCCAGGCCTAGGTGATAGCGGTAGGAACCGGCATACGGGTCGCGGTGACGCACCAGTTTCGAGCCGGGTGGCAGCTCGGCGAACATCGCGGCCTTGATCGAACCGATGCTCTGCACCAGTTCAGTGGTGCGCGGGCACAGCTTCATCGCCGACGGATGGCTCTCGCCGTACCACTTGAGGTAGAAACGCTTCCAGCCGCTCTTGAAGAAAGAGTTGAAGCCGACATCGTCGTACTGGTTCGAGCGTTTGATCTCACCGGCACGCAGCAAATTCTGACCTTCTTCGCGAATCTCCTGCCAATGTGCCTGCAACGGGCTGAGATCAGGAAACTCTGCTGGATTCAGATACGGCGTATTCGGCTTCTTCGAAAACAGGTAGAGGAAGCAGTTGATCGGTGCCAGAAAGGTCGAATGGTCGCTCAACTGTCGACCCAGTTTGTGGCGCACACGGCCACGCAAGTGAACGTATGCAATGGAAATGACATAAATAGCAGCAATGATGAGTTTCACGGAAATCGTCACACGTCAGAAGTGAACAAACTGCGCGCATGGTGGCCTGAAGCCCAGCGTCTGATGCAGTGGTCTGAGTACAAATGGCACGTCCTTGAGCCCGCGCCATCGTAGGGCGCTGGGTGAATGGATGGCATTTTAGCCACAGTTTGTAACCGATAGTGAACCTTCATCTGTGAAAATCTGTCCCGCGATTGCGCCAATCGGCGTTCACAGCGTCATCGCGCTATCGTTTAAAGAGCCAGACCAGTACAATCGCCGCCAAACTTTACGCGCCCCCCTTGGTTGATGACGGGAACTCCCCGCTTCAGCGCACTTTGACTCGGGCCCAGCGCTGCAGCCGCACCCTCGCTTTTTAAGAATGCTTCGCAGGAAAAACTCTTGATTTCTACAGCTAACATCACGATGCAGTTCGGCGCCAAGCCGCTCTTCGAAAACGTTTCGGTCAAATTCGGCGCGGGCAACCGTTACGGCCTGATCGGCGCCAACGGTTGCGGCAAGTCGACCTTCATGAAAATCCTCGGCGGCGACCTCGACCCGTCCGCCGGCCAGGTCATGCTCGAGCCGAACGTGCGCCTGGGTAAATTGCGCCAGGATCAGTTCGCCTACGAAGAATTCACCGTGATCGACACCGTGATCATGGGTCACGAAGAGCTGTGGAAGGTCAAGGCTGAACGCGACCGCATCTACTCGCTGCCGGAAATGAGCGAAGAAGACGGCATGGCCGTGGCCGAACTGGAAACCGAGTTCGCCGAAATGGACGGCTACACCGCCGAATCCCGCGCCGGTGAGCTGTTGCTGGGTCTGGGTATCGGCATCGAGCAACACTTCGGCCCGATGAGCGAAGTCTCGCCAGGCTGGAAACTCCGTGTGTTGCTGGCGCAGGCACTGTTCTCCGATCCGGAAGTGCTGTTGCTCGACGAACCGACCAACCACCTGGACATCAACACCATTCGCTGGCTGGAAAACGTCCTGACCCAGCGTAACAGCCTGATGATCATCATCTCCCACGACCGTCACTTCCTGAACAGCGTGTGCACGCACATGGCTGACCTGGATTACGGCGAGCTGCGTCTGTTCCCGGGCAACTACGACGAGTACATGACCGTGGCGACCCAGTCCCGCGAGCAACTGCTGTCGGACAACGCCAAGAAGAAAGCGCAGATTTCCGAGCTGCAATCGTTCGTCAGCCGCTTCTCGGCCAACGCCTCGAAAGCCAAGCAGGCCACTTCCCGTGCCAAGGCGATCGACAAGATCCAGTTGGCCGAGGTCAAGCCTTCGAGCCGCGTGAGCCCGTTCATCCGCTTCGATCAGAACAAGAAGCTGCACCGCCAGGCGGTCATGGTCGAAAAAATGGCCAAAGGTTTCGATGGCAAGACGCTGTTCAAGGACTTCAGCTTCCAGGTTGAAGCCGGCGAGCGCGTGGCGATCATCGGCCCGAACGGTATCGGTAAAACCACCCTGCTGCGTACTCTGGTCAACGAGCTGACGCCGGACGCCGGTAGCATCAAGTGGACCGACGCCGCGGAACTGGGCTACTACGCTCAGGACCACGCGCACGATTTCGAAGACGACGTCACGCTGTTCGACTGGATGGGTCAGTGGACTCAGGGCGAACAGATGATTCGCGGTACTTTGGGGCGCATGCTGTTCTCCAACGACGAGATCCTCAAGTCGGTCAAAGTGATTTCCGGTGGTGAACAAGGTCGCATGCTGTTCGGCAAGCTGATCCTGCAGAAGCCGAACGTGCTGATCATGGACGAACCGACCAACCACTTGGACATGGAATCGATCGAGGCGCTGAACCTGGCGCTGGAAAACTACCCGGGCACGCTGATTTTCGTCAGCCACGACCGTGAGTTCGTATCGTCCCTGGCCACGCGCATCATCGAGCTGAGCCCGAATGGCGTGACCGACTTCAGCGGCACCTACGACGACTACCTGCGTAGCCAAGGTGTAGTGTTTTAAAAGCAGCTATTAGTTTTTAGCTGCAAGCTGCAAGCAAAAGCCCTGTCCATGTGACGGGGCTTTTTGTATTCAAGAGATGAAGGAGTGGTGGTGCGGATAACTTCGCGAGCAGGCTCGCTCCCACAGGGGAACGCATTTCAAAATGTGGGAGCGAGCCTGCTCGCGAAGGGCCATCAGCAGCGATACCAATCCTCAGGAAAATAGTTAGCCTGCTTTCTTTTATCTGACACCCACGCCATGATGCGAGCTCTCCTACCGCCGCCCGCGAACGAGTTCTCATGTCTGCGCAGCAACAGCCACCGCAAAGCTCCATGGCGATCACCCTGCAGATCGTCTCCATCGTTTTTTATACCTTTATTGCCTTCCTCTGCATCGGCCTGCCGATCGCGGTATTGCCCGGCTACGTGCATGAGCAACTGGGTTTCAGCGCGATCATCGCCGGGCTGGTGATCGGTTCGCAGTATCTGGCCACGCTGCTCAGCCGACCGATGGCCGGGCGCATGTCGGACACCATCGGCACCAAACGGGCGATTGTTTATGGCTTGCTGGGGATTGTGCTCAGCGGTGTATTGACGCTGATTTCAACGCTGTTGCAAAGCTTCCCGCTGACCAGCCTGCTGATTCTGATCGCCGGGCGTTTGCTGCTTGGTATCGCTCAGGGCCTGATCGGTGTCGGCACCATCAGTTGGTGCATGGGTCAGGTCGGCGCTGAACACACGGCGCGCTCCATCGGCTGGAACGGCATTGCCTCGTATGGCGCGATTGCGATTGGGGCGCCACTGGGCGTGGTGATGGTCGCCGATTATGGTTTTGCCAGTCTGGGGATTGCGCTGACGGCATTGGCGGCGATCGCGCTGGTGCTGATCCGTAACAAACCGTCAGTGCCGGTGGTGCGCGGTGAACGCCTGCCGTTCTGGGCAGTGTTTGGCCGGATCGCACCGTTTGGCGCCAGTCTGAGCCTGGCGTCGATCGGTTACGGCACGCTGACCACGTTCATCACCCTGTATTACCTCAATCGCGGATGGAGCGGCGCGGCGTATTGCCTGACGGTGTTCGGCGTGTGCTTCATCCTTTCGCGCCTGATGTTCATTTCGGCGATTGCGCGATTCGGCGGCTTCACTTCGGCGATTGCCTGCATGACCATCGAAACCGTCGGGCTGACGCTGTTGTGGCTGGCGCCCTCTACCGCGTATGCGCTGATCGGTGCGGGGCTGGCCGGGTTTGGATTGTCGCTGGTATATCCGGCGCTGGGCGTCGAAGCGATCAAGCAAGTGCCCAACTCCAGCCGTGGTGCGGGGTTGAGCGCTTACGCCGTGTTCTTCGATCTGGCGCTGGCGGTAGCCGGGCCGTTGATGGGCGCGGTGGCGTTGAACCTGGGGTATTCGTGGATTTTCTTTTGCGCGGCATTGCTGTCGGTGACCGGGCTGGGATTGACCTTGCTGCTCAAGCGCCGGGCCAAGACCTGAGGCCTGGCGAAATCCTTGTAGGAGTGAGCCTGCTCGCGATAGCGCAGTATCAGTGTAGGAAATGTCGACTGGTACTCCGCTATCGCGAGCAGGCTCACTCCTACAGTGGATTAACGGTGTTTGTGGGATCGGGTTATTGATCGGCAGTTTGCATCCCCGCCCGCGTCGGTTTGCCCAGTGCATGCGCAAAGAACCGCCCGGCTTCGGAAATCAGGTTGCGATGGATGTCTTCGCGATCCACACCATCGGCGTCGGTGCACAGCGCCGGCATGGCGAGGATCTGCTCTTCAGTGCACGGCGCCATGAACACGAAGTGCCCTGCCCCGGCGAGTAACTTGAAGTCCGGTGCGGTCGGCAGTTTGCGCGCCAGTGCGGCAGCGTTTTTGTCGAACGCGACGAGTTTGTCGCCGTCGCCGCTATAGAGCAGCACCGGCACATGCACATCGGCCAGAGTATGACGGCCGAATTTCAGGCTCAACGGCGCCATCAACAACAACGCGTGTACGCGCGGATCGGCGACCGGTTGCAGATCATCTCGATCAACAATCAACTCGCCTTTGGTATTGCAGGCGTCACGGTCGTCCGGACGCTCCTGGCAATAGCGGCGCAGGCGATCCAGATCCGGTTGCGCGCCCGACAGAATCAGCGCCGTCTCGCCGCCTGCCGAATAGCCGATCACGCCCACCTGATCAGCATTGACGAACGGCGCCAGCATGCGGTCGCCAAGGGTCGCGGTAATCGCTTCGGAAATCTGGATCGGTCGGCCGTAGAGATTGCTCAGGGTGCCGAGGCGGCTGTGATCCTTGGAGTTGTCGCCGGGGTGAATCACCGCCACCACGACAAAACCTTTGCGGGCCAGCGAAGTGGCGAGATCGTGCAGCGCCAGGGGCGTGCCGGTGTTGCCATGCGACAGCATCAGCATCGGAAAGCGGCCCATGGCGACTTTGGTGTCTTCACCGGCTGCGACCGAATAGCCTTCGAGCAGGCTCATGTGCTCGCGGTCGCTGGAGGGATAGAACGCGATGGCGCGCATCGGTTGCAGATCCAGCGGATCGAGGAAGGTCATCTCGTGATAACCGACGCTCCAGACAGGGTGCAGCCCCGGCGCAGCTTGCACTGAATTCAGGCTGCCGAGCAGGCAAATCAGTAACGTTGCACAAAGACGCATCATGGGATGCCCCACCCTGTTGTTACTCAATCGAAAGATCCGTTGCGTTGTCAGGCCGGAACGCCGGGGATTCGGCGGTCCGTTACGACACTGCACTCAGACGCTGATCGTTTGACTGCATAACCCGGGCCAGATTATGTAACAGTCAGAAACAAAAAACTCCGTATTCGGCCCTTGCAGAACCAGAATACAGAGTTTTTTGGGTATTACCTGAACCTCAGCTGTTCTTTACGCAAGCCTTACGCAGCGGCGAACAGTTGCTCGCTGATTTTAGCTTGAGCCGCGGTCATGGCGTTGTTGCGCACTTCATCACCATACGCCAGGCCTTCGGCACGGACGATTTCGATGTCGGTGATGCCGAGGAAGCCCAGAACCAGCTTCAGGTATTCTTCGTGGGCGATGCCGCTGGCCTGCCCGGCATGGATACCGCCGGAGGTGGAAACAATCACCACTTTCTTGCCACCGCACAGGCCTTCAGGGCCGGCTTCGGTGTAACGGAAGGTCTGACCGGCAACGGCCACACGGTCGATCCACGCCTTGAGTTGGGTCGGTACAGTGAAGTTGTACATCGGCGCAGCAATCACTACGGCGTCAGCCGCGATGAACTCGGCCAGGGTCGAAGCGCTCAGCTCGGCTTCGTGCTGTTGCGCGGCGTTGCGCAGTTCAGCGGTGGTGCCGGCAGCGACCAGGGTAGTCGAGGAGAAGTGGCTGATGGCGTCGGCGGCCAGATCGCGGTAAGTCACCACGGCGCCCGGCTCAGCGGCTTGCCATGCTTTGACGACTTGGCTGCTCAACTGACGGGAAGCCGAGTTGTCGCCCAGAATGCTCGAATCGATATGCAGCAGTTTCATGTGGAATCTCCTGGAATGAATCGCCGGTGGCGACGGAATGGAGAGAATCCTACGCAAGAAACCAATGGATGATTAGACGGCGACAATGCGATAGTTTGTCCCACTGATAGAACAGTTGGAATTCCTGATGCAAGACCTCAACGATCTCTACTACTTCGCCAAAGTCGTCGAGGCTGGCGGCTTTGCGGCCGCCGGCCGATTGCTGGGCATTCCCAAGTCACGGCTGTCGCGGCGCATCGCCGAACTGGAAGAGCGTCTCGGCGCCCGCCTGCTGCAACGCACCACCCGCCAACTCAACCTCACGGCCGTGGGTGAGCGTTATCTGCGTCATTGCCAGGCCATGTTGCTCGAAGCGGAAATGGCCGACGAAGCCGTCGCCAGTATGTCCACCGAGCCACGCGGTCGCCTGCGCGTGTCGTGCCCGACCGGGCTGGCCCGCGAAATGCTGCCGTGGGTGATCAGCGATTTCCTCGGCAAATTCCCCCAGGTGCAATTGGAAGTCGTGCTGCTCAACCGTCGGGTGGATCTGGTTGCAGAAGGTTTCGATGTTGCCTTGCGTGTGCGGGAACTGGGCGACGAAGATCCGTTACTGGTCACCCGCCGTTTGCGTCAGGCGCAAATGGTCGTGGTGGCCAGCCCGACGTTTATGCAAGGGCAAGCGATCAATCATCCGCAAGACCTGAAAAACCTGCCGGTGCTGGGGGCGCTGGAGGCCGATCGCATGGTGCATGTGCGCCTGCTTGATCAGCAGGGCCACAGCTTCGAACTGAACATGGAAGCGCGTCTGGGCATCGACGATTTCGTAGTGCGCAAGACCTGCGTCCTCGCCGGTCAGGGTTTTACCCTGTTGCCGATGATGTATTGCGAAGCGGAGCTGGAAAGCGGCGCACTGGTGCAGTTGCTCCCCGAATGGTCGCTGCCCGGCGGCTGGCTGCAAGCGGTGTATCCGCATCGGCGTGGCGTGATGCCTGCCGTGCGTGCGTGGATCGATCACTTGGTCGAATCGTTCAATGCCTGTGGGGAGCGGTTGTTATGAAGAAGGGAAAGATGAGCGAAGCGGACGTTGCTGCGTTCTGCCTGGCGTTGCCGGGTGCGCGGGAAGACTACAAATGGGGTGGCGTGCGGGTATTTTCGATTGCTGGCAACAAGATGTTTGCCTTGCAGGGTTTGCGCGGTGACTCGCTGGCGTTCAAGGTCGACAAGGATCTGTTTCTCGGTCATTGCGACCGCCCGGGCATCCATCCTGCGCCGTATCTGGCCCGGGCACAGTGGATCATCATGCACCCGCCCTACCCGCTGGGCGCCGAGGAATTGCAGGGATTGCTGCAGCGCTCGCATCAGTTGGTGGTGAGCAAGTTGCCGAAGAAAACTCAGGTGGGATTACTGCTCTAACCCCAATCCCCTGTGGGAGCGAGCCTGCTCGCGAAAGCGGACTTTCATTCAACGATGATGTTGTCTGACACGGCCTCTTCGCAAGCAGGCTCGCTCCCACATTGATTCTTTGCAGCGCTTTAGAACAGGTTCAGCAGGTTCAAGCGGAGGAACAGTTGGTCGATCCAGAACACCTGGTGCAACAAAACGATGACCCAGAACAAAATCTGAAACGACACCTTGCGCGTCTTGTGCCGGAATACTTGCTGAGCAATCAACGCGCCCGGCCAGCCGCCCGCCAGTTCCACGGCATGGAGGATGTTTTCCGGCGTGCGCCAGGCATCCGCCCGGGCCTTGCGTTTGTCTGCCCAGTACAGAAAAAACGCCAACACGCTGACGATTCCATACGCCGCCAACGGCACCAGTGATATCCCGCGCAGCCACATCGACAGCGAGCCGAACAACGGCAAGGCGCAGACGATCATCAGCACCAGCAGTTTCAATTTCAGATACTGAATAGGGCCGCCCGACGGGCGACCTTCCGGGCGGCGTGCGCGTGAATCACTCATGGTTTTGCCGCTGCCCAGTCCACCCAGCCGAACTGCCACGTCGCCAGAATGAACAGACCAAAGATGATCCTATACCAGGCGAAAGCTGCGTAACTGTGGCTGGCGATAAACTTGAGCAACCCGCGCACCGCGATCATCGCGAAGATGAACGCGGTGACGAAGCCAATGGCGAACACCGGAAAGTCCGCCGGGACAAACAAATGGCGGTACTTGTAGCCCGAGTACACCGCAGCACCGACCATGGTCGGCATGGCGAGGAAGAACGAGAACTCGGTGGCGGTCTTGCGCGACAGGCCGAAGAGCAAGCCACCAATGATCGTCGAGCCGGAACGCGAGGTCCCCGGGATCATCGCCAGACACTGGGCGAATCCGACCTTCAATGCGTCTTTCCAGGTGATCTCGTCGACCGTTTCGGCGTGCACTTCATGCTGACGCTGTTCAGCCCACAACATGATGATCCCGCCTACAACCAAAGCCGTCGCAACGGTAATCGGGTTGAACAGGTATTCATGGATCAGGTCGGCAAAGATCACACCCAGCACGACGGCGGGCAAAAACGCGATCAGCAGGTTGGCGGTGAAACGCCGTGCGCTTGGCTGTGTTGGCAAACTAACCACCACATCGAGAATCTTGCGGCGGAATTCCCAGACCACCGCGAGGATCGCGCCGAGCTGGATGATGATGTTGAACGCCATGGCCCGTTCGCCGCCGAAATTCAGCAAGTCGGCGACAATGATCTGGTGTCCGGTACTGGAAATGGGCAAAAACTCCGTCAGCCCTTCTACAACTCCTAGTATCAGTGCCTGCAAGGCGGTCCAAAGATCCATCAATCCCCCAAAGAGCGATGCACACGGGCATGCTCCGATAGTATTTTTTTACGTTCACTGCGATCAGCGTAGCTGGTTTTGCTGTACCGATTCCGCGCGCACAGGATCCACACGGAAGGGTCAAAATTCCGTGAAATATCAACTTGGATTCAGGTTTTCACGCGCGGGGCCGAAATCCTAACAGACAAGCCTTAATAGCGCTGCCGCGTTATACGACTTGGGTCGCGTATGCCCGCTCACAAAATCGTGGTTGGATGCTGGCGGTCGTTTATTACAAGAAAAAGAATCCGGAGTGACAGCGTTATGAACAGCTTGCGCAGTGTGTCGATCAGCCGACGCTTGTGGCTCATTTTGGTGGTGGCGGTGGTCATGTTGCTGACCTTGGGCGTGCTGATGCTCCAGCAGATCCACGATGACCTGTATCGCGCCAAGGCCCAGAAAACCCAGCATGTGGTGCAGACCGCCAGCGGTTTGCTGACCTATTACCACGACCTGGAAACCGCCGGCACCCTGACCAAGGAGGCTGCGCAGAAGCAGGCGCTCACCGCCATCCGTGGTCTGCGTTATGACCAGAGCGACTATTTCTGGATCAACGACCTTACCCCCGTGATGATCATGCACCCGACCAATCCCAAACTCGAAGGCCAGAATCTCTCGGCGATTCGCGACCCGGATGGTTTCGCGGTGTTCAACGAAATGGTGGCGATTGCCCGGTCCAAGGGCGCCGGCATGGTCGATTACCGTTGGCCGAAACCCGGCGCCAGTGAGCCGGTGGCCAAGACTTCATACGTCAAACTGTTCGAGCCTTGGGGCTGGGTGCTCGGTTCCGGCGTGTATGTGGACGATGTGCAGGTCGAATTCCAGGGCCAGGTGATCAAGGCCACGGTCATTGGCCTGGCCATCGCCGTGATCATGGCATTGCTGGTGATCCTGATTGCACGCAGCATCGTCCGTCCGTTGCAGGAAACCGTGAACGCCATGGCCAACATCGCCAGCGGCGAAAGCGACCTGACCCGCAGCCTCGATACCCATGGCAAGGATGAAGTGACTGAGCTGGCTCATCACTTCAACGCCTTTACCGCCAAACTGCGCCGGGTGATCGGCGACTTGCAGATCTCGGCCAGCGCGCTGGGCCAGTCGTCCAGCGAACTCGGCAACGATGCGTCGCAGGCCCAGCAGCGCAGCCAGCAGCAATCGCAGCAGATGGAACTGGTGGCCACCGCGATCAACGAGGTGACCTACGGTGTGCAGGACGTGGCGAAAAACGCCGAGCATGCAGCCGCCGAAATGCGTGATGCCGAGGCGCAAGCGCAACAGGGCCAGATCAACATTGACGGCAGCCTGCAGCAGATCGACAAGCTGTCCGGCACCATCGATCAAGCGGTAGAGGTGATTCGCACATTGGCCGCCGAAAGCACGCAGATCGGCAGCGTGCTGGAAGTGATTCGCTCGATTGCCGAGCAGACCAATCTTCTGGCACTGAACGCGGCCATCGAAGCGGCCCGGGCCGGTGAACAGGGTCGTGGATTTGCCGTCGTGGCGGATGAAGTGCGCTTGCTCGCGCAGCGTACGCAGAAGTCGACGGCAGAAATCCAGTCGATGATCGAGCGTCTGCAAAATCACTCCGAGGCCGCGGTCAAGGTGATTGGTGACAGCAGCAAGGCTTCGCAACTGACCATCGAGCAAGCCGGACTGGCCGGCGCCAGCCTGAACGCCATCGGCCAGGCGCTGCGCAACCTCAATGGCCTGAATGCGTCGATTGCCAGCGCCACGTTGCAGCAGGCGCATGTGGTCGAGGACATCAATCAGAACGTGACCCAGGCCGCCGGTCTGTCGCACAGCACGGCCATCGCAGCCGAGCAGTCGAGTGCAGCCAGTGTGCGACTCGGCCAGTTGAGCGAACAACTCAACGGCCTGCTGCGCCAGTTCCGCGTCTAGCACCGCCCCACCATAAGAGTGAGCCTGCTTGCGATGGCTTTGTGTCAGCCAATATCTACCGTGCTGACATACCGCCATCGCTGGCAAGCCAGCTCCCACAGAGATTTGTGTAATGCCCAAGATGGGTGGGCATCGCACAAATCCTTGTGGGAGCTGGCTTGCCAGCGATGAGGTCGGAATATTCAACACCATTGTTGACTGTGCCGAAGCTATCGCGAGCAGGCTCACTCCTACAGGTTTTCTGGGTACAATCCGCCCCCTCCTCAACTCCCCCCAAGGAACCCACATGTCCGGGCTTGAACTGTTTGCCGCCGCCCTCGGTGTGATCGCCGTCTGGCTGACGGTCAAACAGAATCCGTGGTGCTGGCCGATCGGCCTGGTCATGGTGTTGCTCTATAGCTGGGTGTTCTTTGAAGTGAAGCTGTATTCGGACATGTTGCTGCAAGTGGTCTATGCCGCGCTGCAAGTCTATGGCTGGTGGCAATGGACGCGCGCCGGGACGATGCACGACGGACGTCAGGTCACGCGTCTGGACACTCGCTCGATCTTGTTGGGGCTGAGCGTCGGCGCCATAGGCAGCGTGTTGCTTGGCGCCGCCATGGCGCATTGGACTGACGCCGCGCAACCGTGGCTGGACGCGGCGCTGACCGGTTTCAGTCTGGTGGCGCAGTTGTGGATGGCGCAGAAACGCCTGCAATGCTGGGCGCTGTGGTTCGTCCTCGATGTGATTTTCGTCGGTCTGTTCCTTTATAAGGGCCTGTACCTCACCGCAGCGCTGTACGCCTTGTTCACGCTGATTGCGATTCAAGGCTGGCGCGAATGGCGCGCCGATCCGGCGTTGCGCACATGAAAGTAGTCGTTCTGACGGGCCCCGAGTCCTCCGGCAAGAGTTGGCTGGCCGCCGGCTTGCAGCAACGGTTCGGCGGGTTGCGGGTCGACGAGTACGTGCGCTGGTTTATCGAGCAGAACCCTCGCGACACCTGTCTGGCCGATATTCCCGAGATCGCTCGTGGGCAACTGCGTTGGGAAGATCAGGCGCGGGCGCAACGTCCGCCGCTGCTGATTCTCGACACCCACTTGCTTAGCAACATGCTCTGGAGTCAGACGCTGTTCGGCGATTGCCCAACGTGGCTTGAGCCGGAGTTGCTGGCGCGGCATTACGACCTGCACCTTCTAATGTCTCCCGAGCAGATCGACTGGACCGATGACGGCCAGCGCTGCCAGCCGGATCTGGATCAGCGCCTGGCGTTTTATCAGGCTACGCGCGAATGGCTGGAACGCCATGACCAGCCCTTCAAGATCATTCAAGGCAATTGGGCTGAACGCCAGGCGCGAGCCTTCGCAGCGGTAGAAGCACTGCTCGGGCAATAACCGGTCTTTGTGGGTCTGCTGACCCGGTTTTGGGGGCAAAGTGTCCGTTCCTGAAACACCTCCCCGCGTGCAAAGGGCCAGTTTCAGCGGATTGATCGCTTTGCCCCTGCCGTTGTTACGCTGCTGAAACACTGCGCCGCAAACCCTTGTCCCAGAGCATTGTTCAGCAAAAAGACAGGTCAGCGTCGCAGTGTCTGTTTCATCGCTGAAACAGCTTGTGTATCAAGTACGCGCTCTCTCCGCATAACTCATTGAAAATTCTAAACAATTAAAAAGCGGCACAGCTTTCGCTCTCTCCTTCACAACGCTGACAAGGGCAGCCCACTGAAGAAGGAATTGCAGCCGTGGGGAACTTCAATAAAAACCTGACCTGCCTCCTGCTGATCGGATCAGCAGCCAGTGCATTCATCAGTTTCAACGTTCAGGCCGAAGGCAATGGCGTGATCGTCCTCAACCGCGACGTCCAGCCGATCCCTATCGGTCGCAGCGGTGGCAAAGACCCCTACCCGACCACTGTCAACGCCAATCCTTCGGCACGCATCGATCAAGCGATGACCAGCACCGAACTGAATGACGGTGACTTTGCCAGTGTAGCCAGTGGCTCTTCGATTCGCGGCACCATGTCGACAACCGTCGGTGGCCTGCCGGGCACCAATGTTCTGACCAACCCCAACGGTCTGCCCGGCATGAGTGGCGGTCATGGCGGCGGCAACGGCAGTTCGATCTCCAACACCATCAATCGGTCGCTCAGTACCGGCCTTGCCCCGCTGACCCGCATGGCTGGAGGCCAATAAGATGAATCGCACCCTCCTTCTGCTTGCCCTCCTCGGCTGCACCACCGCCATGGCCGACCCCAGTTCAGTGGACAACGCCAACATTCAGAACACCGGCGTCCAGTATCGCGGCAACTACAACGTCAACCAGGCCGCCGGCGACCAGATGCAACAGACCAACGCCAAGGCGATTGCCATTGGCACCTCGGCCAGCGCCACCACCGTCGTCCGCCAGCACATCGACACACCGGGCAATCCGTCGACGAATGCCAGCGCAACCATTGGCGGCAACTCATTCAGTAATGGCAACGGGATCCTCGGTGTGAACCAGGGCGCCGGGGCCAACAACCAGATGGCCAACGTCACGCGCGTCAGCATCAGTGCTGCCCCGCAAAGCGTTGACGACAGCGCCCTGTCGCAACAGAACGTGGCGCTTTTACCGAGCTCAGGAGCAACTGGCACCTCACCCGGCAGTCGCCAGGTCACGACAAGTGATCAGGCCTTCACCGGCAGCCGAGGGGTAATCCAGGTGAACCAGAGTGCCGGGGTGGGGAACCGTATGGCTAACACCCTGAGCATCCGGGTCGCAGACTGACCCAAATAAAAAGCAGTGCAATTAGAAAGTACCAACACTTAACCAACTAATAAGCACGGAGTAACACCATGAAAACTCAAATGGCTCTGAAACCACTGGTTTTCGCTCTTGCAGCAGTAATGGCAATGGCGGCTCAAGCGGGCGGCAATGATCATGGTAACAATGGCGGCCACGGTCACCAGCCTCCTCCACCTAAAGGCCCAAGTCTTGAGGAACTCCTGCAAATTGGCGCTGGCGCCGGTGCTGCAGTGCTCGACGTGCAAAGCAGCGGCGGCAACGCCGTACTCAACCAGGGCACTCAAAACAACGCCAACATCAATGGCTCGCTCAATGGTGCCAACGGCAACATCGGTGCGAACAACACCGCAGGCGACGGCAACCAACAAGACAACGCCGCCGCACTGGCGACTGCTGACGAAAGCTTCATCTTCGGTACTGCGGTTGCTGCCTCCAGTGCAACTCAAGTTAACGCCAACAACGCTGTAGGCAACTACTCCAGCACTGCCAATGCCAGCATGAACAACGTCGGCAACAGTGGCTCCGGCAACATCGGCGTGAACAACAGCGCCGGCGACTTCAACCAACAGAAAAACAACCTCGCAATCGCCGTGTCCGGTGGTCGTGTAGCGCAGGCTGCTGCCGCTGCCAACCAAAGCTCCTCAGGTCTCTCTGTGGCCAACAACGGCACTCAAACCTACAAAAAAGATACCCTCACTGGCACTGTTGCCGCCGTCGGCGTGTTCGGCGCCGTTGGCGAAGCTACCATCAAAGATGACGATCACGGTCACAGCGGTGGCGGTTATGGCAACGACAGCAAAGGCCATGGCGGCAGCGGCGGTAGCAAAGATCAGAAAGCTACCTTCGAAGCCGTGGGTGTCTTCGGCCTGGCTGGCGTAACCACTCAACAAGTGATGACTCCAGACGGCTGGAAAAACCCAGTCACCAACAATGCCAACATGACCAACGTGGGCAACAACTGGTCTGGCAACGGTGGCTTCAACAACGCCGCTGGTGTTGGCAACCAACAAAGCAACTCGCTGTCCATCGCCGCAGGTTGCAAAGCCTGCATGTAATCGCGATCGAAACGAAAGCCCCGGAAACGGGGCTTTTCCTCAGTCCGCAAAGGCGTATCGATCATGCGTAAGACTGCCCTTTTCGCTCTGCTTTGCCTGTCCGGCCTGACTCAGGCTGCCCAGATGCCCGTCGCGGCCCTCCCCGGCGGCGTACTCGTCTACAAAAACGTGCAAAGCATTCGTGAGCGCAAGTTTGCCGACATTGTCGAACAGAAAACCGATTTCAGCTGCGGCGCTGCCGCACTGGCCACGGTGTTACGCCAAGGCTATTGGCTCGACGTCGATGAGGAGCACATCATCAAAGGCATGCTGGTCAACGCTGACCAGGACCTTGTTCGCACTCAGGGTTTTTCCATGCTCGACATGAAGCGCTACATAGAAAGCATCGGCATGCGCGCCAGAGGCTACAAGATTCCGCCGGAAAAACTCGACGCTGTAACAATCCCGGTGGTGGTACTGATGGAAATTCGCGGCTACAAGCATTTCGTGGTGTTGCAGCGTGCGGACAAGAATTGGGTTTACATCGGAGACCCGGTACTCGGCCACAAACGCTACGCCCATGATGACTTTGTCAAAGGTTGGAACGGCATTGTCTTCGCCATCGTCGGCCCCGGTTATGACAAAACCAATGCATTGCGCAGCCCGCCGACACCGCTGACGGCCAAGAACAAGCTGGATAACTTCAACCCTGTCAGAGATGCTGAGTTGATGGACTTCGGGTTCATACAGAGCGACTTCTTTTAATCGCCGATTATAAAGAATGGGGCTGGATGTCCCGGGAGCAGCAGATGAAAACCTCATACTGGCTGGCCGCCGCCTGCCTGGCAGCGAGCGCGTCAGGCTATGCCAATGCAGGATTCAAGCCTATAGAAATACAGGACCAGGAATTGTCCGAGCTACGTGGTCGTTATGTCATGCCGGGGCGGATTATCAGCTTCGGCATTGTCATGAGCAGTACCTGGCGCAACGCCAGCGGTGATCTGATCGGGGCTGCGACCTCGATGCAGCTTCAAGCAGCGACAATCAAACCAGAATTCTATGTGCAAACCATCAAGGAAACCGGCAACGGTAACGCCCTCGCGGCGGGCACAGGCACGATCACGGGTGGTGCGGGCCTCAACAGCAGCCAGGGCGTGACACAAAGCGTACGCGCCGCCGGCGACACCAATACTGCCACCAACAATGTGGCGATCAACGTCAAGGAAGCCAACCAGGCGCCAGCACTGCTGCCTCAACAAGGTCAGGCCCTGATGGCTGGCCAGACAATCGGCGCCAGCAACGCCGCCGGCAGCGTCGCGGTTTCGGCCACCGGCAGTGGCGTGCAAATGGCCATTCAGGCCTCAGGCAATCAAGGCACGGCCCTGCAACAAGTGGCCCAAGGTGGCTTGCTGCAGAACACCCGTTTGCTCGGCAGTGCCAACGTGGTCAATAACATGACCCAACTCAACGTTGTGTTGAACAATAACGGCATGAGCGCCGGCGCACTGGACTGCAACCTGACTCAACTCAGGGCACTACGCAATATTGGATATTGAACTACGCTGAGTCTCGATCATTGGGCTTAAAGGGACGGCTTATTCATGTATCGATCAGTATCACTGCGTGCCGCTGTATGTCTTAGTACGCTTCTACCGGCCGCGATGCTGCAAGCAGCACCCGACGCTGATGTGGAAACCCTGAAACAGGAACTTCTGGAGCTGAAGCAACGATACGAAGTACAACAAAAAGCCCTGGCGGTACTCGAACAGCGAGTCCGCCAGGTCGAAGATCAACCCGCCGCACCGCAACCCAAACGTCTGGCCAAGTCGCCAGCCGACCTCAAAGGCAATCCAAAAGTGGCTACCGGTACCGGGGCCGCAGCAGCGTCGGGGGGCGCAGCGGGAGGCAGTGGAGCATCTTATGGCCAGTCACTGGCCGACGATTCGCAACCGGCGCAGAGCGTATCCAACCTGTATGACGAGGCCAGCGGCTTCTTCGGCGGGGGCAAATTCAGCTTTGAAACCGGCATCACCTATTCGCGTTATGACACTCGCCAGTTGATTCTCAACGGCTTTCTGGCGCTGGACTCGATCTTCCTCGGCAATATCAACCTTGACCGGATCAAGGCGGATACCTGGACGCTTGATCTCACTGGTCGATACAACTTCGACAATCGCTGGCAGTTCGACCTGAACGTGCCGGTGGTCTACCGTGATTCGACCTATCAGTCCGGCGGCGGCAACGGCGGTGCGTCCAACGTCACCACCGAGCAGGACGTGACCCGCGACCCAACCATCGGCGACGTCAACTTCGGCATCGCCTACAAGTTCCTCGACGAATCGGCTAACACACCGGACGCCGTGGTCACCTTGCGGGTCAAGGCGCCAACCGGCAAGGACCCGTTCGGCATCAAATTGCGCCAGACCGATGCCAACTCCAACCTGTTCGTGCCTGACACCCTGCCGACCGGCAACGGCGTCTGGTCGGTCACACCCGGCATCTCGCTGGTCAAGACGTTCGACCCGGCGGTGTTGTTCGGCAGTCTGTCCTACACCCACAACCTGGAAGAGTCGTTCGACGACATCAGCTCGACCGTCAACCAGAAAACCCCGGGCAAGGTACAAATTGGCGACAGCTTCCAGATCGGTGCCGGTATCGCGTTTGCACTGAACGAGAAGATGAGTATGTCGTTCTCGATGTCTGACCTGGTACAGCGCAAGAGCAAGCTGAAACAGGATGGCGGGGATTGGCAATCGGTGGTGTCCAGCGACGCCAACGCCGGTTACTTCAACGTCGGTATGACCATTGCGGCCACCGACAACCTGACCATCGTACCCAACCTGTCCATCGGCCTTACGGATGATGCCCCGGACTTTTCCTTCAGCCTGAAATTCCCGTACTACTTCTAAAGCAAAAACAAAGATCGCAGCCTGCGCCAACTCCTACAGGTTTCAAATGTAGGAGCTGGCGCAGACTGCGATCTTTTGATCTATGTTTTTTACCGTATTTGATGTTTATGCAGCAGCCGATAAAACGTCGGCCGCGAAACCCCGAGCACTTTGGCCGCAACGCTAAGATTGTCACTGTGCCGGTTCAACACATCGCACAACGCCTGACGTTCAGCGCGGGTCTTGTAGTCCTCCAGCGTCCCCATCGGCGTGGCGATCGACTGCTGACTGATCAAGCCCAGATCACGCGCCTCAATCTGCCGACCTTCTGCCAGAACCAGACCGCGACGCACACGGTTGGCCAGTTCGCGCACATTCCCGGGCCAATCATGTTTACCCATCGCAATCAGCGCATCCTCACTGAAACTGCGCGGACGACGCCCGGTTTCATGGCTGTAGAAATGCGAAAAGTGGTTGGCCAGCATCGACAGATCGCCGTGCCGTTCACGCAACGGCGCAGTCACGACTTGCAGCACATTGAGCCGGTAGTACAGGTCTTCACGAAAACGTTTTTTCTCGATGGCGGCCTCAAGATCGACGTGGGTCGCCGCCAATACCCGCACGTCAACGGGGATAGGCTGACTGCCGCCCACGCGCTCGATGTGTTTTTCCTGTAGGAAGCGCAGCAGGTTGGCTTGCAACTCCAGCGGCAGATCACCGATTTCATCGAGAAACAACGTGCCACCGTTGGCCGCTTCAATACGCCCGACCTTACGCTGATGAGCGCCGGTAAACGCGCCCTTTTCGTGACCAAACAGCTCGGACTGGATCAAGTGCTCGGGAATCGCCCCGCAGTTGATCGCCACAAACGGCTTGCTGTGGCGCTGGGACTGACGATGCAGCGTACGCGCCACCAGTTCTTTACCGGTGCCGCTTTCACCGCGAATCAACACGGGCGATTCGGTCGGCGCCAGTTTGCTCAGCAGCTTGCGCAATTCGCGGATCGGTCTGCTGTCACCCAGCAGTTCATGCTCGGGCTGATCGACGTGAATCGTGCCCTGCCCGCGCAAGCGCGCCATGCCGAACGCACGGCCGAGGGTAACCTGCACCCGCGATACGTCGAACGGCAAGGTATGGAAATCGAAAAACCATTCGCAGACGAAGTCACCGACGTTCTGCAAACGCAGGACTTCCTGATTGAGCACAGCGATCCATTCGGTACCGCTGCGGCTGATCAGTTCCTTGACGGCTTCGGGGCGTTCGAGGTGAAAAGGCTGCAAACGCAGCAAGCCGACATCACAACTGCGGTCGGCGGCGTTTTCCAGAGTACAACTGTCGACATCCCATCCTATTGCGCGCAAACCGGGCAATAAGCGGTGACAGTCGTCGCAAGGGTCGACTACCAATAAACGTCTTAACGCAGGCGCTTCGCTCATGACTGTTCCTTGGCGCCAAATATTAGAAATGATTGTAAAAACAGTCATTTGGCAGACCCGACTGTAACATTAGCAAGATTTTGACAGCGCCTTGTATCGATTGCTTATAGGTGTACAAGTAAATTCGTTATATGTATCTGCTTGGTTAGTTAGCTATCGACTTAATCACTGGCAAAGACCTTTCAACAAGCTTTCAAAAACTCTCGAAAAACCGAGCCGATGAAAGAAAGTTGAAATTTCTTTGTTTCGAGTGTGACCTGCTCCCGGGTTGCGTGCATCAGTACAAGTAACCAGCCGAACGGTAAGCCCAACCGACGGCACATCACTTGATTGGGCACTAAAGAGAGAAGACCCCATGACCGCCCCGCTCCGTATCAACGAAGCTCTTTTGATTGCCAACCGCGCGTTCAAACCTTTCCAATGCGTGGCCTGGGCCCCACAAGACGGTAATGGCGAACTGAACCTGACCGTCCTCGATCGCACCAACTTGCACATCGGCCGCAAACAGATTCCACGCAGCGCCTACTCCGATCCGGCGCAACTGGAGCAACTGTTGCAACAGGCCCGCGCAGAACTGAGCGAAGAAGGTTACGCGCTGCAATCCTGGTCGATGTCGCACTGACGGCCGTACGCTGCGGATGACATTAACGTCATCCGCCCGCCGCTTGTTAGTTACTGTTTCTGATTAGCCCCCCGTTACATTTGTGCAACTTTTCGCAGCGCAGATCCGCTTAACTGCTTGGCAGGCTTGCTATTGGTTCGAAAAGACACTGTTCTGGCACAGTGTGACCTCCCACCTGTTAGTTCTTACAGTTGTACTTCTTGTTGTTCAGGTTTTGAATGTTTCGCTCATGCAGTTACCACCGGTTTCCCGGTCACGGTCAACTCGCAAGGAGATGCGTGCATGTCCACCCTGAACGCCTTTGCGCTGCCGACGTTTTTGAATAATGCCGGTCAACTCGACAAATCATTTGCTGCCACCGGAGTGGCTCAGGTGTATTTCGCCGGCAGTCTGTCCAGCCTGACTCAGGATGTCGCGCTCGACGCGCAGGGGCGGATTCTGGTTGCCGCCAAGGTCGGTGTCGCTGCGGGCAGCCGCTTCGGCTTGGCGCGTCTGCTGACGGATGGCTCTGCCGATCTGTGCTTTGGTGAGCAAGGCAGCGTGATCGATACATTTGCCCCGGGCTTCGAAGCCATGGCCGGCAAAGTACAGGCGCTGCCCGATGGACGAATCCTGTTGGCGGGCCTGCATTATGAAAACACTCATCGCACCCTGCCCGCTCTTGCCCTGTTTGATGCGCAAGGCAAACCTGATCAAACCTTCGGCGAGAATGGCCGCCAGGTGATCCGTCTGCCGGGAGATTTGTCCATGGGTACCCGCGACAGCTGGCTGCCGCCTGGCGTACCGGGCGCCGAAGCCTGCGATTTCGCCGTACAGGACGACGGGCACATTCTGCTGATCGCCAACCACCACTTTGAGCTTGCCGACCACGCCGGCATGCTGATTCGTCTCAAGCCTGACGGCAGCCTGGATGACACCTTCAACGGTCGCGGTTTCGTGATGATCCGCCAACTGCTGCTCAATACCTGGCTCAGCAGGCTGATGCTGCAGAAGGACGGCCGAATTGTCGTGGGCGGCTCGATCGATTTTCCCCAGGAAGGCCTGTTGGCGCGTTATCTGCCCAATGGCTGTCTGGATGAACGCTTCGCGGTGGACGGTTTTATGGCGTTCAAGGCCCACGGCAAAAGCGCTCAGGTCAGTCAGATCCTCGAATCCGCAGACGCCCTGCACTGTTTCGGCAGCAGCCACGACCCGATCCGTTGCCTGGCGTTCACCCTGCATCACAATGGCCGGGCGGATTTGCGCCGCAATGACGGCCAGCCGCAACTGTTGGAAATTGGCCCCAGCGGCTGTCAATGGAGCGCCGCCCAGTGCATGGCGGACGGACGGATCATCGCGGTGGGCGCCACCATTGGCGGCGTCGAGGCGGATTTCATTGTCGCCCGCTATTGCGCAGACGGGCGCCTTGACCAAAGTTTCGGTGAGGGCCGCGGCTGGTTGCGTACTCGCCTGGGGCGCAGCCTCGACACGGCAAATTCACTGGCCGTGCAAACGGACGACGCCATTCTAGTGGGGGGCTATTCGCTGGATGGCAACTACCGGGCGATGGTCGCGCGGTATCTCAATCTATAAACCCCACTTCCAGACCGGCAGCTCCTACACGGAGCCGTGTTCGCGTGGTTACAACTTGAATTTATTTGACACATCCGGCAACTTGCGCCCTTCTTAAAAACAAGGAGCAATCGATGTCCGGTTCAATGGCCCAGGCGTTCGCGCAAAATTTTCTCGGGCACTCGCCACGCTGGTACAAGGCGACCATCGTCGGATTTCTGATCCTTAATGCTGTCGTGCTGTTCACGGTGGGTCCGGTCGCGGCTGGCTGGTTGCTGGTGATCGAGTTCATCTTCACCCTGGCCATGGCGCTCAAGTGCTATCCGTTGATGCCCGGCGGTTTGCTGTTGATCGAAGCCCTGCTGCTGAAGATGACCACGCCGCAGGCGCTCTACGATGAACTGGTGCACAACTTCCCGGTGATCCTGCTGCTGATGTTCATGGTGGCCGGCATTTACTTCATGAAGGATCTGCTGTTGTTTCTGTTCTCGCGACTGTTATTGGGGGTGCGCTCCAAAGCGGTACTGTCGCTGATGTTCTGCTTTCTATCGGCTTTTCTCTCGGCGTTTCTGGATGCATTGACAGTCACTGCGGTGATCATCAGCGCGGCGGTCGGTTTTTACTCGGTCTACCATCGGGTGGCGTCGGGCAACGATCCGCGCCAGGACAGCGGCTTCAGTGACGACCAACACCTGCCGACACTTCATCACGATGATCTGAATCAGTTTCGCGCGTTCCTGCGCAGCCTGTTGATGCACGGTGCAGTCGGCACGGCGCTCGGCGGCGTCTGCACGCTGGTAGGCGAGCCACAGAACCTGTTGATCGGCCACGAAATGGGCTGGCACTTCGGTGAGTTTTTCCAAAAGGTCGCGCCGGTGTCGCTGCCAGTGCTGGCGGCAGGCCTGGTCACCTGCGTACTGCTGGAGAAACTGCGCTGGTTCGGCTACGGCACGCTGCTGCCGGATAATGTTCGTGCGGTGCTGGCCAATTACGCTGCCGAAGACAATGCCGAACGCACCCCGCGCCAACGCGCAGCGCTGCTGGTGCAAGGCGCTGCGGCGCTGATCCTGATTGGCTGTCTGGCGTTCCATCTGGCCGAAGTCGGCCTGATCGGCTTGATGGTGATTGTGCTGATCACCGCATTTACCGGGATCACCGATGAGCACCGTCTCGGCAGTGCGTTCAAGGACGCCATGCCGTTTACCGCGCTGCTGGTGGTGTTCTTTGCCGTGGTCGCGGTGATTCACGATCAACAGCTGTTTGTCCCGCTGATCGAGTGGGTGCTGGCGCTGCCGATCGATCAGCAACCGGGCATGTTGTTCATTGCCAACGGCCTGCTCTCGGCGATCAGCGATAACGTTTTCGTTGCGACGATTTACATCACCGAAGTGAAACAGGCATTCCTTGCCGGGCACATGAGCCGCGAGCATTTCGAGACGCTGGCGATTGCAATCAACACCGGCACCAACCTGCCAAGCGTGGCCACACCGAATGGCCAGGCAGCGTTTCTGTTCCTGCTGACGTCGGCGATTGCACCGTTGGTGCGCCTGTCGTACGGGCGGATGGTGTGGATGGCGTTGCCGTACACCGTGGTGATGGGCCTGCTGGGCTGGTACGCCGTGAGTTACTGGCTGTAACCAGCACTGAATAAACCTGTGGGAGCGAGCCTGCTCGCGAAGAGGGTGTGTCAGACAACAGATTAGTTGAATGACACACCGCTTTCGCGAGCAGGCTCGCTCCCACATTTGTTTTGGGGTGAATTCAGCGCGGCAGGATGTACTTGTCGATCGCCTGCGCTACGCCGTCTTCCGTGTTCGGCGCGGTCACCACGTCAGCCTGACGCTTCACCGCCTCCTCCGCCTGCCCCATGGCAATCGACAACCCCGCGCAATTGAACATCGCCGGGTCATTACCACCATCACCAATCGCCGCCGTCTGCTCCAGCGGGATACCAAGGTGCGCGGCAATGGTCGCCAGTGCGGTGCCTTTGTTGGCTTCCAGCGCCGTGACGTCCAGATATACCGGTTGCGAGCGCGAGACCTGCGCCATGCCATTGACCTTGGGCAGCAAACGCGCCTCCAGCTCAATCAGCAACTCAGTGTTGTTGCTGGTCGCAACGATCTTGTCGATGCGTTCGAGATACGGTTCGAAGCTCTCGACCACCACTGGCGGATAACCGAGGCCGTGCTGCTCGCGTGGCACCATCGGCCCATGTGGATCCTTGACCAGCCAGTCGCCGCCACTGAACACCCAGATTTCGACATCCGGTTGATCGGCAAACGTCGCCAGTGCAATCAGCGCGGTGGTCGCCGGCAGGTAATGGGCGACGAGCAAACTACCGTCCGGGTTGACGATCGTGCCGCCATTGAACGCCGCCGTCGGCAGATCGACGCCCAAGGCCTCGATCTGCTGCAACATGGCTTTCGGCGGGCGCCCGGTGGCGAGGCTGAACAGCACGCCCGCTTCACGCAGCGAACGCACCGCATCGAGGGTGCGCTGGCTCAGTGTGTGATCGGGCAGCAACAGCGTGCCGTCCATGTCGCTGAGCAGAAAACGGATCGGTTGTTTCGGCACGTCACTCATCCGAGGCCATGCCAGACGCGGCCATCGCGAGTCAGCAGATCTTCGGTGGCCTGCGGGCCATCTTCTCCAGCGGCGTAACCCTGGACACTCGCGTCCTGCTGCCAGGCATCCAGGAACGGTTGCACTGCACGCCAGCCGTTCTCGATGTTGTCGGCGCGCTGGAACAGCGTCTGATCGCCCGTCAGGCAGTCATAGATCAGCGTTTCGTAGCCGGTCGAGGGCTGCATTTCGAAGAAGTCTTTGTAGGCAAACCCAAGCTCGATGTTGGCCATGTTCAGCGCCGGCCCCGGGCGCTTGGCCAGTAGGTCGAACCACATGCCCTCGTTGGGCTGAATCTGGATGCGCAGGTAGGTCGGCTGTAACTCGTCGACTTCGGTGTCGCGGAACTGCGCATAAGGCGCCGGTTTGAAGCAGATGACGATCTCGGTGTCGCGCACACTCATACGCTTGCCGGTGCGCAGGTAAAACGGCACGCCGACCCAACGCCAGTTGTCGATCATCACCTTCAGCGCGACATAGGTTTCCGTGCTGCTGTCCGGCGCGACGTTGGCTTCCTGGCGATAACCGGCCAATGTCTTGCCACCGACTTCACCGGCGCTGTACTGGCCGCGTACCGAGTTGGCCCGCGCCTCTTCCACCGTCCACGGACGGATCGCGCCGACCACCTTGGCTTTCTCGCCGCGTACCGCATCGGCGCCGAACGCCGCCGGAGGTTCCATGGCAACCATGGCCAGCAACTGGAACAGGTGATTGGGCACCATGTCGCGCAGTGCACCGGTGTGTTCGTAAAAACTGCCACGGGTTTCGACACCGACGGTTTCGGCGGCGGTGATCTGTACGTGGTCGATGTAATGATTGTTCCAGAACGCCTCGAACAGGCTGTTGGAAAACCGGCTGACCAGAATGTTCTGCACGGTCTCCTTGCCCAGGTAGTGGTCGATCCGATAGATCTGCTTTTCCGACATCACCTTAAGCAGGCAGGCGTTCAATGCTTCAGCGGTTTGCAGATCGGAGCCGAACGGCTTCTCGATCACCACCCGTCTGAACGCTTCGGGGGTTTCTTCAAGCAAACCGGCGCTACCGAGTCGGCGCACCACCTCACTGAAGAAACGTGGCGCGGTGGCCAGGTAGAACACCGCATTGCCAGTGCCGCTGTCGGCGATTTTCGCCGCCAGCGCTGAATACGTGCTGTCGTCCAGAAAGTCGCCCTGGACGTAGCTGATACCTTTGGCAAGCTTGGCCCACAAGGCTGGATCAAGCATCTGATCGCCCTTGCCGACCTTCGCCGCCACTTCGGTACGGATGAAGTCTTCGAGCTTTTGCGCGAAGGCTTCATCGGTAATGGCGTTGTGGTCAACGCCAACGATCCGCAGGTTCTCGTCAAGCAAGCCGTCGCGACTGAGGTTGTACAGCGCCGGCATCAGCAAGCGCTTGACCAGGTCGCCGTGGGCACCGAACAGAAACAGCGTGGTCGGTGGTGCGGGTTCTGCCTTGGATTTCCTGCGGATCGTATGGGTCATTTCTTCGGTGTCTCCACATGGCCGCCGAAGCCGAAGCGCTGGGCCGAAAGAATCTTGTCACCGAACGTGCCCTGACCGCGCGAGCGGTAGCGCGAGAACAGCGAATTGGACAGCACCGGCACCGGCACCGCTTGTTCCATGGCCGCTTCGATGGTCCATTGGCCTTCGCCACTGTCGGCGACAGAACCGGAGAAACCGTCGAGCTTCGGATCGCTGGCCAGCGCGTCAGCCGTCAGGTCGAGCAACCACGACGACACCACGCTGCCACGACGCCAGACTTCAGCAATGTCGGCCACGTTCAGGTCGAAACGCTGATCTTCCGGCAAGCGCTCGCTGGACTTGGTCTTGAGAATGTCGAAGCCTTCAGCGAAGGCCGCCATCATGCCGTACTCGATGCCGTTGTGGATCATCTTGACGAAGTGCCCGGCACCGGCAGGACCGGCGTGGATGTAGCCGTGCTCGGCGCGGTGGTCATCGGACTTGCGATCCTTGGTGCGCGGGATGTCACCCATGCCTGGCGCCAGGGCGGCGAACAACGGGTCAAGACGGCTGACGGTCTCGGCATCGCCGCCGATCATCATGCAGTAGCCGCGCTCCAGGCCCCAGACGCCGCCGGAGGTGCCGACGTCGATGTAGTGCAGGCCTTTCTCGGCCAGAGTCTTGGCCCGGCGGATGTCATCCTTATAGTTGGTGTTGCCGCCGTCGATGATGGTGTCTCCGGCTTCCAGCAAGGTGCTCAGGGTGTTGATGGTGTCTTCGGTCGGCGCGCCGGCCGGCAGCATGACCCATACGGCACGCGGCTTGGCCAGGCCAGCAACCAGTGCCGGCAAGTCGGCAACGCCGGTAGATCCCTCGGCGACCAGGTTGTCGATGAAAGCGGTATTGCGGTCGTAAACAACGGTGGTGTGACCGTTGAGCATCAGGCGCCGCGCAATATTACCGCCCATGCGGCCCAGTCCAATAATCCCGAGTTGCATGTGCTGATGCTCCTTACTACAAATAAATGTGTGTCAAAGGTTATAGCCCAACGCGACTAATGGAGGTTAGTCCAGAGCGTCGAGGTGAAGTTTCCGGGCATTGTGCCCGATCCAGACAGATAACGCCTCGAATCGTGCCGAAGACACACCGACCATGAAAAATAAAAAAGTTCCATTCACAGCCAAAAGAAACCAAAATTGGCGCCGATAGTAAGTCAGCCACCCGCAATCGGGGGCGATTTACAGTTGAGACACGCCATTTGCGAGGTGAGCAATGGGCACAGTACACACAGCAATGCCGCCACAAACCCTGTACGTGACAATCCGTCGCGATGAATTGCGCCAGTTGAAAGACGAGCGCGACCAACTGAAACAGGAATTGGCGCAACTGCGCGCGATGACACTGGGTGCTCAGCCCAAGCCGCTGCCGGTTGTTCAGCGCCACCCGCACGCCTGATCTCCCCCGCCTGATTCGGGAACAGCACTCGCGGTTCCCGACACGCTGTACTTGTGACCGCTTGCGCACTGACAAGAGCGGTGATTAACAAAACTTTCACATTCGCTTCGTAATACTCCGCCTCCATTCTGGCCGTACCTGCGCGTGCGGCCTTTGTTCGTCGGCTCCATGGATGTTCCGGCGGTGGTTGTAACGAGACAGCTGGAGCGCCAAATGGCATTGTTCAAACGCAGCAAAACGACTGCGGCAGGTTTCGACTGGGCCGGCCTACTCTGGCTTTTTGTGTTCTTCTGGTACTTTTCCGGCATTACCCAACTGCTGATTCAGATTACCGGCACCTCCGGTTTCAGCGGGTTCCGCCAGGCGTTCTTCATGAGCGCACTCTGGCTGGCACCGATGCTGCTATTCCCCAAGCGCACCAAACTGCTGGCCGCCGTGATCGGCGTCGTGCTGTGGGCCTGCTCGATGGCCAGCCTGGGTTACTTCTTCATTTATCAGCAGGAATTCTCCCAGAGCGTCATCTTCATCATGTTCGAGTCGAACGTGTCCGAAGCCGGCGAGTACATGACCCAGTACTTCGCCTGGTGGATGGTGCCGGCGTTCCTTGCGCATACCGCATTCGCCTACTTCCTGTGGACGCGCCTGCGCCCGGTGTACATGCCGCGTGGCCGCGCCATGGTCGCCGCCGCAGCCATCGTGATTGCCGTGGTCGGCTATCCACTGGTCAAGCAGACCCTGCGCATGGGCAACTTCGCTCAAGGCTTCGAGAAGTTCGAGACCCGCATCGAACCGGCGGTGCCATGGCAAATGGCGGTGGCTTACCACCGTTATCTCGATACGCTGGCCGACATGCAGGGCATGCTGCACAGCGCGAGCAAGATTCCACCGCTGCATAACCTCAAGAATGCGTCGGCCAATGAGCCTTCGACGCTGGTGCTGGTGATCGGCGAGTCGACCAACCGTCAGCGCATGAGCCTTTACGGTTATCAACGCAACACCACGCCGGAACTGGACAAGCTCAAGGATCAGCTCGCGGTGTTCGACAACGTCGTCACCCCTCGCCCGTACACCATCGAGGCGTTGCAGCAGGTCCTGACTTTTGCCGACGAAGAACACCCGGATCTGTACCTGTCGACGCCGTCGCTGGTCAGCATGATGAAACAGGCAGGCTACAAGACCTTCTGGATCACCAATCAGCAGACCATGACCAAGCGCAACACCATGCTCACGACGTTTTCCGAGCAGGCTGACGAGCAGGTTTACCTGAACAACAACCGCAACCAGAACGCCGCCCAGTACGACGGCGATGTGATCGAGCCGTTCAACAAAGCCCTGACTGATGCTGCACCGCGCAAATTGATCGTTGTCCATCTGCTCGGCACGCACATGAGCTATCAGTACCGTTACCCGCCGACCTTCGACAAGTTCCAGGATCGAAATGGCGTCCCGGCCGGCGTACGTGATGATCAGGTGCCAACCTACAACAGCTATGACAACGCCGTGCTGTACAACGACTTTGTGGTGTCGAGCCTGATCAAGGATTACGCCAAGTCCGATCCTAACGGCTTCCTGCTGTACCTTTCGGACCACGGTGAAGATGTGTTCGACTCGGTCGGCCACAGCACACTGGGCCGTAACGAGAACAAACCGACGGCACCGATGTACACCATTCCGTTCATGGCCTGGGCGTCGCCGAAATGGAAGGCCAACCATGACTGGAACTTCGCCGGTGATCTTGACCGCCCGTACAGCAGCTCGCACCTGATTCACACCTGGGCAGACATGGCCGGTTTGAGTTTCGACGAGCTGGACCGCAGCAAGAGCGTGGTCAGCGACAGCTTCAAACAACGGCCATTGCTGATCGGTGATCCGTACCAGACCGAACAGCGTGCGCTGATCGACTTCAGCCTGATGAAGCCGAGAAAGCCTGACCCCGCACCCGCAGGCGTCGCGCAAAAGTAACACTGAGAAGGGGCCGAAAACGGCCCCTTTTTTCATGCCCGCAACATCGTCAAATAATAATGTTTCGCGTTTGATACTAAATCTCAGGCTCTCGCCTCGTCTTTGAACAAACGGATTTTTTCCCTCGAAGACAAGGAGTCGGCTGCGATGTTCGCGCCCATCACCCGTTCCATGACCCTCACGCTAGGCCTTTGTGGTGCAGCCCTGAGCCCCGATCTGCTGGCTGAATCCGCAGCGGAAAAGCCGCCGGAGCCTGCCGCCCCGGCACTTGAGCTGGCATCGACCAGCGTCACCGCCCAGGGTCTGGGCACCACCACTGAAAATAGCAACGCCTATACCACCGGCGCCATGAGCACCGCGACGCGAATGAACCTGTCGATCAAGGAAACCCCGCAATCGGTGTCCGTGGTGACGCGTCAGCAAATGGATGATTTCAAGCTCGGTACATTGTCCGAGGCCATGAGCCAGACCACCGGCGTGGTCGTGCAGCACATGGACTCGGACCGGGTCAGCTATTCGGCGCGCGGTTACTCGATCAACAACTTCCAGATCGACGGGATGCTCAACACCTTCGATCGCATGAAGACCGATGCCGACACGATCATTTACGACCGCATCGAAGTGGTCCGCGGCGCCACCGGCCTGACCACAGGCGCGGGCGATCCGTCCGCGACCATCAACATGGTGCGCAAGCGCCCGACCGCGCAGGGGCAGGCATTAGCCGGCGTCAGCGGCGGCAGCTATGACGATTACTACAGCTATGTCGATGTGGGTGGGCCGCTGGCCTTCGACGGTCGCTTGCGTGGGCGTACGGTGCTGGCCTACCGCGACAGTCAGTCGTTCCGCGATCACTACGCACTGCAACGTGAGGTCGGTTACGGGATTCTGGAGGCAGACCTGACCGATTCCACGGTGTTGGCGGTGGGTTATGACTATCAGGACAAACAGGTTCAGGGCACGGCGTGGGGCACACTGCCCTACTGGAATGCCGACGGCAGCAAGGCCAGGCTCAGCCGCTCGACGAATATGGCGACATCGTGGAGTTCATGGCCGCTCAAGGATAAAACCGCGTTCGCCACTCTTGATCAGGAATTAGCCGGAGGATGGCGCCTTAAAGCCGCGTACACCCATCGCCAAAGCGATGTAGACGGCAAGGTCTATTATGGCGGTGGCGGCTTTCCCGAGGCTGATCGCAGCGGCATGCAAGCCTACACCTCGCACATGATCGGCACGCAGAAGATGAGCGTCTATGACTTCAATATCTCCGGCCCTTACTCGTTGCTCGGCCGCGAGCACGAAATGATGTTCGGCTATGGCGAAGCCGAACACCGCTCCTACTCGCCCAAGACCTTCGATGGCCCGGTTCCGGACGACTACGGCAAGATTCGTGACTGGAAGTACATGGGTAACATCGCCAAGTTTCCCGATACCGTCAGCGACCTCACCGGCTCAAGGGGCAACACCCGCCAGAAGGCCGGTTACCTCGCGACCCGCCTGAGCCTCAGCGACGAATTGCATGCGGTGATTGGCAGCCGTTATGGCAGCTGGGAAGGCGAAAACACCGATTATTACTATGACAACAACCGGCAATTGACCCGTGTCGATGCTACTAGTCAAAAACAGAACGACATCTGGACGCCCTACGCCGGCCTGCTCTATGACTTGACCCCGGAATACACCGTTTACGTCAGTTACACCGATATTTTCAAACCGCAAGGCAACCGCGACAGCAACCGTAAATACCTCGAGCCGGTGGTGGGCAGCAACTACGAACTGGGACTCAAGGGCAGTTTGCTGGAAGAGCGTCTAAACGTTGCCACGGCGTTGTTCTGGAGCAAGCAAGACAATGTCGCCGAGCGTGACAACTCCGTGCCGCCCGATCCCGTCACCGGAGAGGAGTTCTACAAATCCGGCGGCAAGGGCAACAAGGTCAATGGCTTCGAGGCCGAAGTCTCCGGTGAAATCAGCGACGGCTGGAACATGACCGCTGGCTACACCTACACCCATTCGGTCAACGGCGAGAAGCAGCGCACCAATGAAAACCAGCCGTTGAACATGCTGCGCGTGTCCACGGCGTACCGCTTGCCGGGCGACTGGCAGGCATTGACCGTGGGCGGCGCAGTCAATTGGCAAAGTAGCATCTATGGCGATTCGGCTCGCCCGATCGGCCGCGATGCGGCTGGTGATTTCATTACCGAGAACACGCGGATCAATCAGGGCGGCTACACCGTGGTCAAGTTGATGTCGCGCTACGCTATCGACAAAAACCTCTCGGCCTCGCTGAACGTCGACAACCTGTTCGACACGAAATATTACGAGAATGTCGGCTTTTACAACGGTGTGTTCTGGGGCGATCCGCGCACGGTGACGTTGAGTCTCGACTGGAAGCTCTGACCCCTTCTCCTCTGACGCGGTGCGCCTGATGCGCACCGCGCCTGTCAGTTAACGCCTCGCAACATGCTGCAAAAACTACACTGAACGGGCGTTAACCCCGAGTTAATTCCTGTCGCACAGACTCGCTTCCGAGATCTGCTTCATGGACGAACGGCTCCCACTTGTTCAGTAGGAGGCACCATGAAAATCACTACCGCAATCCTTGCCGGGGTATTTGCCCTGGGTTCTGCCAGCGTCTTCGCCGAAGGCGGCGCTGAGCGCATGCGTTATTACTACGACAACTTTCCGGTTCACCACGCCCAGAGCGAGCAAAAGAGCGACGCCAACGCGAAAGAAATTCGCGTTCCCGCCGATCAGACGGCGCAGGTGACCGAGTCGTACCGCGACTGAGATTGACCGAGCAACCGATGGACCTCCCATGGCTCCGCTCTGGCCTGGGAGAAGACAGTTTGGGCGCCCTTTTCGGGCGCCTTTTTTTATGCTTAAAGGTTTTTGATCCAGAACAGCATGCGTCCATGATCCGGGTTGAACATGCCGGGGGCGAAGCCGAATTTACCGTAGGCATTTTGTGCAACGTCGTTGCCCTCCAGCACTTCGAGGGTGATCTTGCAGCAACCACGTTGACGGCAAATTTCCTCGACCTTGAGCAGCATTTTCTGGCTCAGGCCCAGACCGCGAAATTTGCTCATCACCGCCACATCGTGGATGTTGACCAGCGGTTTGCAGGCAAACGTCGAAAACCCTTCAAAGCAGTTCACCAACCCCGCCGGCTCACCACCGACAAACGCCAGCACGCTGAAGGCATGCGCTCGGCGCGCCAGCTCTTCGGGCAACCGGCGCAGCAACTCAGGGTCGATCGGATGGCCGCCGCCCATGGGGTCTTCTGCATAATGATTGAGCACGACACCGATGGCCTCGGCATGCACTGGATTGGTATAGCTGGCCTGAAGCACAAGAATTTCTGTGGAATCCATTTCCATCCCCAAACACACAAAAGCCCCGGCGCGCAAAGTGCTTGCTGAAAGGCTGCCCCGACCTTAGCGCGAGCCACCCCGGCTGCGCAAATTCTGTGGCGAGGGAGCTTGCTCCCGCTGGACTGCGCAGCAGGCCCCGCTTTACTCCATAAAAAGCGAGGTCCGCTTCGCGCCCCAGCGGGAGCAAGCTCCCTCGCCACAGGTAGATTTCAGTCAGAGATTTCTCAGTGGCCCCAGATCAGCTCTTCGGTCCAGCCCAGCTCGGCAAAATCTTCGGCGCGTAACGCGGCCTCGCCTGCGCAGAAAAACTCGTCCAGTTGCGGTGGTTTTACCGGCGTATCGCTGAGCATCGCGTGAACCTGGCCACGATGATGGACCTGGTGCTCGAACAGGTGCGAAAGCATGCGCAAACGGCTGTCATGCTGCGGTGTATCGCGGGCGATGGTGACGATGCGTGCCAGCTCGGCATCGCGCAGTTGCTCGCAATAAGCAATCAGGCGTCGATCGACATGGGCTTGCTCTTCGCGCAAACTTGCGCCCTCGGTAAACGGTTCGTCGGCGTTGAAAAACACATAGCAGTCAGGATGCGGCTCGGCACCGCGCAACTCCCGTTCCAGCGCATCCACGTAGAACCAGTCGCAGGTGAGAATGTGGTTGAGGGTCAGGCGGATACTCGGAAAAAAATTCACTCGCGGCGCCGCCAGATCGCGCTCGTCGAGTTGCGTCCACGCCTTGGCCAAGCGGTGATTGGCCCAGGCGTTCTGATACGCCATGGTCAACAGATGATGGGACAACGGCTGGGTCATGCGGACGCCCTCTTCAATCACGCTTCGGCAAAACGCTGCAACTGCATCTCCTGCAAACGGCTGAGGGTGCGGCGGAACGGGAATTCCAGATAACCCTCGGTATACAGCGCATCCATGGCCACCTGCGCCTCGATGTACAGCGGCACCTTGCGGTCGTAGCACTCGTCGACCAGTGCGATGAAACGGCGCACACCATCGTCATGGACCGACAACTGCGGTAACTCACGATCACCCGCCACCACTTGTGCGGAGCCGTCTTCGGTGCCGCGCGCGATGCGGCCTTCGCGTTTTTGCGCACTGAGGTTCGGCACTTCGCTCAACAGAATAGCCCGATAGCGATCACACAGCGCGATGAAGTCCATGGCGGCGAACGGTTGCTCGCAGAGGTCGGCGTAGCGACACCAGATAACGCTTTCACTGGCCTGTACCACGTTAAGCACACGATGCCCGACCGGCACTGGTTGCGCGCTGCTCGATTGCCCTGAGGTGAGCACTCGAAAAACCTCTGCCAATGCACTGGCGCCCTGCGGCGCGGCGATAAAGTAGCGTTGCTCGATGGTGCCCGGATGCAGACGATGATCCTCGGCGCCGTTCACCGCGACCACTTGCATATGCGCCTTGATCGCAGCAATCGCCGGAACAAACCGGTCGCGATTGAAGCCATCGGCATACAGATCATCCGGTGGCAGATTGGACGTGCAAACGATCACCACACCTTCGTCGAACATCACCTGAAACAGCCGCCCGAGAATGATCGCATCGCCGATGTCGTTGACGAACAGTTCGTCGAAGCACAACACCCGCACTTCGGCGGCCAGCTCTTTGGCCAGTGCGCGCAGTGGGTCGGCGATCCCGGTCAACTGAAACGAGCGCTGATGCACCCAGCCCATGAAATGATGGAAATGCTGACGCCGGGCCGACACCCGCAGGCTCTGATAAAACTGATCCATCAGCCAGGTCTTGCCGCGCCCCACCGGTCCCCACAGATAAACGCCAGTGACCGAGCGGGCACCGGCGTGCAAGGCTTCGTGGCATTTTTGCAGTGCCCAGACGGCATGTTCCTGAGCTTCATCCTGGATGAAACCCTTGTGTTCGATGGCGTGCTGCCAGGCGCTTAGCGGAGAGTCGAAAGTCATGCGCGGCAGTATGCACGATGCTCCCGGGCCAACATATCCCCCGCCTCGCGTCGCCCGTGTAGGAGCTGCCGCAGGCTGCGGCAGCTCCTACAGGGAGGTTGCGGGGTTCTAGAGGTCGACTTTGTG
Source organism: Pseudomonas sp. NPDC087598 (assembly GCF_044743525.1). Taxonomy (NCBI): domain Bacteria; kingdom Pseudomonadati; phylum Pseudomonadota; class Gammaproteobacteria; order Pseudomonadales; family Pseudomonadaceae; genus Pseudomonas; species Pseudomonas sp. NPDC087598. The sequence goes on from NZ_JBIUWQ010000002.1 coordinate 62,112, forward strand.
CCGGGCGGCATAGAGACAAAGCATTTCCATTGCCAGTGTGGCGGCAGCTAACGAAGTGACTTCGGCGTGATCGTATGCCGGTGCCACTTCCACCACGTCCATGCCGACCAGATTGATCCCGCGCAAACCGCCGAGAATTTCCAGCGCCTGCACCGTACTCAACCCGCCGCACACCGGGGTGCCGGTGCCGGGAGCGAACGCCGGATCGAGGCAATCGATGTCGAATGTCAGGTACACCGGGTTATCGCCGACGCGGGCGCGAATCGCTTCGACAATCGCCTCGCAGCCACTGCGATGCACCTGCCGGGCGTCGAGGACTTGAAAGCCCTGATGATCGTCATTGGTGGTGCGCAAACCGATCTGTACCGAGCGCGCCGGATCGACCAGACCCTCGCGTGCCGCGTGCCAGAACATGGTGCCGTGATCGACGCGCTTGCCCTCCTCATCTGGCCAGGTGTCGCTGTGCGCATCGAAGTGGATCAGCGACAGCGTGCCGTGTTTGCGGGCGTGAGCCTTGAGCAGCGGATAACTGATGAAGTGGTCGCCACCGAAAGTCAGCATGGCGCTGCCGGCATTGAGAATGTGCTCGGCGTGGGCCTCGATGCTTTCCGGGATGCTGTGTGGAGAGCCGTAATCGAAATCACAGTCGCCGTAATCGATCACTGCCAGATGATCGAACGGGTCAAAAGCCCATGGCCAGTGGCGTTCCCAGGCAATCCCGCTGGACGCCGCGCGAATCCCGCGTGGCCCGAAACGGGCGCCCGGACGGTTGCTGGTGGCGGTGTCGAACGGTACGCCGCTGACCGCCACGTCGACACCGCGCAGGTCACGGCTATAGCGGCGACGCATGAAACTGGTGATGCCGGCGTAGGTGCTTTCGGCGGCAGTGCCGTACAGGCTGTCACGGGTCAAAGCCTGGTCATTGAGCATGGGCTGATCCACGGTGTGCTCCTTGTTGTTCTCGATGAGTTATTGATGGCTACGGAACGTGGTCCACAGACGCGTGCGCTGGCGCATGTCCTTGAGGCTCATGCTGCGGTCGGCATACAGAAGTTCGCGCACTGCGCTCGGCGGATAGATGTCAGGGTCGTTGCGCACCGCTTCATCCACCAGCGGCGTCGCAGCCTGGTTGGCGGTGGCGAAAAATAGCGTGTTGGTCAGTTCGGCCACCGAGTCGGGACGCAACATGAACTCGATAAACGCCCGCGCCGCTTCGGGGTGCGGCGCGTCCTTGGGGATCGCCAGATTGTCCTGCCAGATCAGCGTGCCTTCCTTGGGAATGCGGTAAGCGACTTCGTACGGTTTGTTGGCCTTGCGCGCCTGATCGGCGGCCATGCTCGCATCACCGTTGTAAGTCAGGGCCAGGCACACGTTGCCGCTGGCCAGATCGTTGATCTGCCGGCCAGTGGCGACGTAAAGCACCGAGGGCTGAAGCTTCTGCAACAACGCTTCGGCGGCGGCCAGATCCTGCTTGTCAGTGCTGTAGGGATCTTTACCGAGGTAATGCAACGCCAGGCCAATCACTTCTTGCGGCGAATCGAGAATTGCGATGCCACAGTCCTTGAGCTTGCTGGCGTATTCAGGCTTGAACAGCAGGTCGAGGCTGTTCAGCGGCACGTTCGGCAGGCGTTGCTTGACCGCCTCGACGTTCATCCCCAGCCCGAGCGTGCCCCAGGTGTATGGAACGCCGTAGCGATTGCCCGGATCGACGGCGGCGAGTTTTTCCAGCAGATCGGCATCGAGATTGGCGTAGCCCTTGAGCCCGTCGTGGGGAATTTCTTTCAGCGCCCCGGCTGCCAGTCCACGGGCCAGCACGCTGGACGACGGCACCACGACGTCGTAACCGCTGCCGCCGGTGAGCAATTTGGTTTCCAGCACTTCGGAGGTATCGAACGTGTCGTAGCGCACGTGGATCCCGGTTTCCTGCTCGAAACGCTGCAGGGTCTGCGGCGGCACGTAATCCGCCCAACTGTACAGATTGAGGGTTTTGTCTTCGGCCTGGGCATTGATGACCACGGACAACAACAGCGCGGGGAAACACAGCTTGAACATGGGAGCCATGACGAACACCTGACCGGAGGAAGTGGTGACAGGATGCGCGCTCGGATACATTGGCAAAATTCCAAGTTTGTTAACCTGACTTTATCGCGGAGTAATGTAATGCTCGGACAGCTTCACGATGTCGATCTGCAGTTGCTGCGCCTGTTCGTGCGGGTGGTCGAGTGCGGTGGTTTCAGTGCCGCGCAAGGTGAGCTGGGGCTTAGCCAGTCGAGCATCAGCCAGCAAATGGCCAAGCTGGAAACCCGTCTCGGCTATCGGCTGTGCAGCCGTGGCAAGGGCGGCTTCAGCGTCACGCCCAAGGGCGAGCAGTTGCTGATCGCGGTTCGCAGCCTGTTTGAATCGATTGAAACCTTCCGCCACCAATCCAACGGCGTCGCCGGGCGCTTGATCGGTGAAGTGCGGTTGGGCATTTCCGAAGCCGTCGATCAGTCAGTGCTGCAACGGGTCGCCGAAGCGATCCGGCGTTTTCGTGAGCGTGACGAGTCGGTGCGCATCGAGCTGATCAGCGCGATGCCCGGCGAGATGGAGCGCTTGTTGCTGCAACAGCGGCTCGATCTGGCGATAGGTTACTTCTCGCAGGTACAAAGTGCCTTCGACTACCGTCAGTTGTTCAGTGAAACCCAGCATTTGTATTGCGCGCCGGGGCATCCGTTGTTCACGGATGAGGCGCCCAGCGATGCGGCGATAGAGGCTTGTGACCGGGTCGATCACCCGTATCGGTTTTTGCGCTCGGATGAGCCGTTTCAGGGCAAGCTGTGTTCGGCGCGCTCGGAGCAGGTTGAGGGGACGCTGGCGTTTATCCTGTCGGGCAAGCATGTCGGTTATCTGCCGGACCACTATGCGCGTGGCTGGCAGACCAAAGGCTTGTTGCGGCCGGTGCGTGAGGGTGAATTGAGTTTTGAGGTGGCGTTTCATCTGGCCCGGCACCGGGCGCTGGTGCCGGGGGATGCGCAGAAGGCGTTTGAAGAAGACTTATTGGCCGCATTCACCTGAACATAGAGAACCCTGTGGCGAGGGGATTTATCCCCGATGGGGTGCGGAGCGCCCCCAACTCTTTGCCCTGAAAGAATGGGCCTGCTGCGCAGTCCATCGGGGATAAATCCCCTCACCACAGATAAATCCCCTCACCAAAGACTTCTCTGTTTGTCTGATGAGTATGTTCAAACCCGCTTGGCCCAATAAAACCTGACCTTTCAGGCAGTTTTAATGCGTTGCCCTCGCCGCCCTCTTCCGGCATTCTGCGCCTCCATTTTTTGACCCGGCCTCGCCTCACGGCGCGCAAAACACCATGACCGTCTCTGAAAAAGCCCCGCGCAACAACGATCTGATCTACGGCCTCAACGACCGCCCGCACCTCACCGCGACCGTGTTTGCCGCGCTGCAGCACGTGCTCGCCAGTTTCGTCGGCATCATCACCCCGACCCTGATCATGGGCGGCGCCCTCGGGCTGCAAAGCGAGATCCCCTATCTGATCAGCATGGCGCTGTTCGTCTCCGGCCTCGGTACATTCGTTCAAGCCAAGCGCTTCGGCCCGGTCGGTTCGGGGCTGCTGTGCCTGCAAGGCACCAGTTTTTCCTTTATCAGCGTGATTCTCAGCGCCGGCTTCATGGTCAAGGCGCGCGGCGGCGGTACCGATGAAATCCTCTCGACGATCTTTGGCGTGTGCTTCTTCGCAGCGTTCATCGAGGTGGTACTGAGCCAGTTCATCGGCAAGCTGCGCATGCTGATCACCCCGGTGGTCACGGGCACGATCATCACCCTGATGGGCCTGTCGCTGATCAAGGTGGCAATGACCGACATTGCCGGCGGTTTCGGCGCGCCTGACCTGGGCGCCGCCAGCCACATCTTTCTGGCGGCGCTGGTGATCGGCACCATCGTTGTGCTGAACCGCGTCGACGTACCGTTCCTGCGTCTGGGCGCCATCGTTATCGGCCTGACCCTCGGCTACGTGGTGGCGTGGCTGATGGGCACCGTGGATTTTTCGACGATGCCTGAGGTACCGCTGGTCAGCGTGCCGGTGCCGTTCAAGTACGGTTTCAATTTCGACTGGGTGGCGTTTGTACCGGTGGCGGTGATTTTCCTCGTGTCGCCGCTGGAAGCTGCCGGTGACCTGACCGCCAACTCGATGATCTCCCGGCAACCGGTGAAAGGCCCGCTGTACATCCGCCGGATCAAGTCCGGCCTGCTCGCCGATGGCCTCAACTCGGCCATGGCCGCCGTGTTCAACAGCATGCCGATGGTGACCTTCGCGCAGAACAACGGCGTGATTCAGCTCACCGGCGTGGCCAGCCGTTACGTGGCGTTCTTCATCGCAGGCTTGCTGGTGGTGTTGGGGCTGTTCCCGATGATTGGCGCGGTCCTGCAACTGATGCCAAAACCGGTACTCGGCGGCGCGGAACTGGTGATGTTCGGCACCGTCGCCGTGGCCGGGATCAAGATTCTCGCCGAGGCTGGCCTGCATCGACGCAACATGCTCATCGTGGCGATTTCCCTGGGGATGGGCCTGGGCATCGCCGCTGTTCCGGAAGTGCTGCGCGAACTGCCGCAGGCCTTGCGCAACATCTTTGAGTCGCCGATTACTGTGGGTGCCTTGTGCGCTATCGTGCTGAACATCTTCCTGCCGGAGGAATTCATCGAGCTGGAAGAAGACGACTTCGATCCGGAAGCTTCTATTCTTCAGGTCATGGAAAACCCGGACGTCCCGGCCAAAGGTGAACCCGCCTCGGCTGCGGCTGTCGCACAGTTGAACCGCTAAAAGCTTTGCTCGCGAAAAAGGGCTGAGCCGGCAACGGTTCAGCCCTTTTTTATTGAGAGATTTTTATGCGCCGTTTGCACGCCGTCATCCTGTCGCTACTGCTGTTGTCGCTCAGTGCCTGCGCGCTGTTTCCCAATCGTGATCCGGTCAACATCAACGTGGTCGGCATCGAGCCGCTGACCAGCCAGGATCTGGAAGTGCGTTTCGCGATCAAGCTGCGCGTGCAAAACCCCAATGAAACCGCGATCGACTACAACGGCATTGCGCTGGACCTGGAAGTCAACGGCCGCCCGCTGGCCTCAGGCGTCAGTGACCAGAGCGGCACGATCGCGCGCTTCTCTGAAACCGTGGTCAGCGTGCCCGTCAGCGTTTCCGCGTTCTCGGTGCTCCGCCAGACCCTCGGTCTGAGCCAGACGCAAACCCTCGACAACCTGCCTTACGTGCTGCGCGGCAAACTCGCCGGCGGGCTGTTCGGCACCATGCGTTTCACCGACAGTGGCAAGCTCAGCCTGCCTAAAACCAGCGCCGCGACCTGGTAAAGATGCGCTAGCCTGCGTCGTTCAACACAGGCATACATGGAGGCCGCAGGTTTATGGAAGACACACCGACGTTGTACACCGAACGGCTGATCCTGCGCCCGCTGGAGCTGGCAGATGCCCAAGCCGTGCAACAACAGTTTGCCCACTGGCAAGTGGTGCGCTACCTGAACGCCGCCGTGCCGTGGCCGTACCCGGAGGATGGCGCCCTTACCTACCTGCGCGATATTGCGTTACCGGCAATGGCCGCTGGCAAGGAATGGCATTGGTCGATTAGGCTGAAGACCGCGCCGGAGCAATTGATCGGCAATATCAGCCTGATGGATCAAGAGGACAACAACCGTGGACTCTGGCTAGCGCCGGCATGGCAAGGCAAGGGGTTGATGAGCGAAGCCTGCGTGGCGGTGACGGACTACTGGTTTGGAATCCTTGCTCGCCCGGTGATGCGCGTGCCGAAAGCGGCACCGAACATTGGCTCGCGCCGTCTCTCCGAACGCGCCGGCATGCGCCTGATTCGCAGCGATAAAGACAATTTTGTCGGAGGGCGCTTTGCTCGGGATCTCTGGGAAATCACCCGCGAGGAATGGCTGCAACAGCAGTGATCCCTGAACTCTGAACCCTGTGGGAGCTGGCTTGCCAGCGATGGGGACTTATCTGCCAACATCACTGTTGTTTGACCCGCCGCCATCGCTGGCAAGCCAGCTCCCACAGGTTATGTGTCAAGCCGGACCTTATCTGTTGAAGCGCACGCCCGGTTTGGCGCGTTCGTCGACGTTCAGTTCGAAGATATCGGGCCGGGCATAATGGCCGACCACGTCGTAGTCATATCGCGCGCGCACTAACTCATCCGTGTCGATTTCGGCTGTCAGCAGCCCCGCCTCACCGCGCAACGGCCCGGCGAGTACATCGCCCATCGGGCCGACGATCACGCTGCCGCCGGCAATTAACGCACGGTCCGCCGGCCAGTTGGCAATCTCCACGCCCAGTTGCTTCGGCGACGCCTGCACCTGACAGGCACTGACCACAAAGCAACGGCCCTCATGGGCGATATGGCGCATGCTCACCTGCCACATTTCGCGCTCATCCACGGTCGGCGCGCACCAGACTTCGATACCCTTGGCGTACATCGCCGTGCGCAACAGCGGCATCATGTTTTCCCAGCACACTACCGCGCCGAGTTTGCCGACCTGGGTGTCGAGCACCGGCAAGGTCGAACCATCGCCCTTGCCCCAGATCAGCCGTTCGGTGCCCGTCGGCATCAGTTTGCGGTGCCTGGCTGCCAGCCCGGTCTGCGGATCGAAATACAGCACCGTGCAATACAAGGTGCTGCCGGCGCGCTCGATCACGCCGATCACCAGATTGGCGCCGGTGCGCGCCGACAGACCGGCCAGGGCGTAGGTTTCCGCCCCCGGCACGTCAATCGCATTGGCGAAATAACGCGCATACGCCTCGCGACCTTCCGGCAATCGATAACCCAGTTGCGTGCCGAAGCCCTCGCCTTTCGGATAACCGCCGAGCAACGCTTCCGGCATGACCACCAGTGCCGCACCGGACTCGATGATCGCCGCCTCCCAGCCCAGAATCTGCTCCAGGGTTTCGCCCTTGCCACCGGGCAAAGAGCCGATCTGCAGCGCAGCAACAATTGACTTTGGCATCGTGGTCACTCCATCGGATTCAAGTGTTGCTGATTCTCCGGCGCCACGGGATCATGAATAAAGCCCCGATCACTGCTGAATGATATGAGCCAAATGAATATCGCCAACGTCGACCTCAACCTGCTGAAAGTTTTCGAAGCCCTGCATGAGGAGTCCAGCGCGAGCCGCGCAGCGTTGCGCCTGGGCGTGACGCAATCGGCCGTCAGCGCGGCATTGCGGCGCTTGCGTGAGGTGTATGACGATCAACTGTTTGTGCGCACCGGACGCGGACTCGCGCCGACGCTCAAGGCCAATCAACTCAAACCGGTGGTCAGCGAAGCCCTGAACAAATGCCGACAAAGCCTGGCGATGGTCGATCCTACGGCCAATCATTACGACGGGCGCTCGGTGACAGTGGGCCTGTCGGACGACTTCGAAATCGCTTATGGCCGGCGGTTGATCGAGGAAATCGCCCGTAGCGCGCCGAAACTGCGGCTGATCTTCCGGCAGACCCACAGCCAGATCGTCGCCCGCGCCCTGATGGAGCGCAGTATCGACCTGGCGATAACCGCAGGCGGATTTGCCGAACGCCTGCTCAGCCGTCAGGTGTTGGGTGAAGGGGGTTACGCGTGTCTGGTCGACCCGGCGAGCCTTGCGCCCGGCCAGCAGCAGATCGGTCTGAACGAGTTCGTCGAACGCGAACACATTCTGGTGTCGTCGGGCGGTTTTATCGGGATTACCGATGAGGGGCTGGCGGCCGTGGGCATGAGTCGCCGGGTATGCGCATCGACCACGCACTTTGCCGCGTTGCCCTATCTGCTCAAGGGCAGTCAGGCCGTGGCGACGATTCCGGCGCATGCCGCCGAGAGCATCGCGGCGCTCAGTGGCCTTGCGTTATTGCCCTGCCCGCTGGCCTTGCCACGCTACCCGATCGAACTGGGCTGGCGCACCAGCACGCAGATCGACCCGGTGGTGGTGAAAGTGCGCGAGGCGATTGTCGCGTGCTTCACCTGAGACTGACGCGGCGTTACTTGTTCGCCGCCATCAAGCGATTGACTTCACTGCGCACCATGTTGGCGAACTCGGGTGGCGACATGCCGTCCAGTTCCGCGCGGGCCCACTCGGCCCACTTGCCCTTGCGCTTGGCGCGCTCACCGAACAGGCGCGCGGCTTCACCTTTGGCTTTGCCCAGATTGTTCTGCCAGAGTTCGAACAGACGGGATTTCTCATCTTCCAGCGCGGCGCGCTCTGCGAGGGATTTGTCGGCCAGATTGAAACTCATGGGGAATTATCCTGCTGCGTAAAATGGCGACATCTTACACGCTCGACGGAAATCTCCCGCGCAGGTTTTTGTTCCCGGGCTAAATTCAGTGCAACTTTTTACTCAGCGCCACACTCCATTGATCACTGTCCATTCAACTGCAAGGAGTCACCCAATGGCCCGGAAATCCGCCGTGCAAGCCGCCGAAGACCAAATCAAGGATCAAGCCTTCAGCGAACTTCAGGCTCTGATCGAAGAGTCCGACAAACTGCTCAAGAGCAGCGCCTCACTGGTCGGCGAAGAAGCGGAGACCCTGCGCGGGCAAATCGCCCTGAAACTGCAACAGGCGCTGGATTCGGTGTCCAGCGTACGCGACCGCACCAAACCTGCCGTCGACGCGACCGAAAGCTACATTGGTGGCCACCCTTGGCAGACCGTGGCGATTTCCGCCGGGTTTGGTCTGGTGGTTGGCCTGTTGCTTGGCCGTCGTTGAATCGATTTAAAGCACAACGCATAACCTGTGGCGAGGGAGCTTGCTCCCGCTGGACTGCGCAGCAGGCCCCTTGTTTTTGAAGAACGGGGGTCGCTTCGCAACCCAGCGGGAGCAAGCTCCCTCGCCACAATGTGTAATCTCAATCAGCAGCCAATTCCCGCAACTGCGCCAGCGTCTGCTCATCCAGCACGATCCCTTCTGCCAACGATTTCGCCCGCTGCCAATGCCGGCGATCGCCCGGCAACCGCTTCAGCCCGACCCCATGCATCTGCCGCACCAGCTCTTCACTGCGCTCGGCAAAACTCTGTCCGGCGGCCTTGCTCGGGTCGATGACGATCAGCAACTGCCCGGTCCACGGGGTTTTAGCCCCGGGATGATTCGACCAGTCGAACTCGAAAGAAAAATTGCCGCCGGTCAGCGCCGCTGCCAACAACTCCACCATCATCGACAGCGCCGAACCCTTGTGCCCGCCAAACGGCAACAACGCCCCGCCTTCGAGAATCGCCTTGGGGTCCTGGGTCGGCTGCCCGAGGCTGTCGACCCCCATGCCGGCCGGTAACTTTTCACCCTTGCGCGCAGCGATCTGTACGTCGCCATGGGCTATTGCGCTGGTGGCCAAGTCGAAGACGATTGGCGCGGCGCCGGCCCGTGGCGCGGCAAAGGCAATCGGATTGGTCCCGAACAACGGCCGGTCGGCGCCGTGCGGCACCACGCAGGTCATGCTATTGACCACGCTGAGCGCCACCAGACCTTCGTCGGCGAAAGGTTCGACATCCGGCCACAGCGCCGCGAAGTGATGGGAATTGCGAATCGCCAACACGGCGATTCCGGCATGCCGCGCCTTCTCCACCAGCAATGGCCTGGCGGCAGCCAATGCCGGCTGGGCGAAACCGTTACCGGCATCGACGCGCACAAACCCCGGTGCGATATCTTCGACCCGTGGCACGGCATGGCCATTGACCCAGGCACTTTTCAGGGTCGAGACGTAACCCGGAATGCGGAACACGCCGTGGCTGTGAGCACCATCGCGTTCGGCATTGGCGCAATTGGTGGCCAGGACCCGGGCGACCTCGACAGAGGTGCCGTGGCGCAGAAAAATCGTTTCGAGCAGGAGTGTCAGCGCTTCAAGCGATAACACGCAGGATTCGGCGGAAGAGATATGGTCGTGTGGCGCAGACATCTGAAGCTCCAGAATAATTATTGGAGGGAACACCAGCGTACGGACAACTTGCCAACCGATTAACCATGCCCGGGCTGCCGCCTGTCAACCCTCAATACCGCCCATCGCCTCGCGGAAAACCTTTCAGCCTGACAGTTTTGCCTCGACACCGTGACATAGCTATCTACCGCCTGCGCCGCATCGGGCGGTCCTAGTCTTGCGGCTCGCGCTGATCCATGCGCCCCGAAAAGAGCCTCAATGATGACCACTTCCGTTTCTCCCCTTCTGTTTCCCGAAGCCTTGAACTCGCCCGGACTGTGGCAGGCGCTGGGCAAGACTCATCATCTCAATCAAAAGGATTTTGCCTGGCTGGCCCATGTGAAGCTGGCCTCGCACACACTGCGCAACGAGCAAAAACCGCCCATGCTCGCCCAACGCATTCGAATAACGGCGGGCACGCAACCGCCGATGACCCTGACCGGATGTTTCATCCTCAGCGCCACTCCCGATGACGACGGCGCGATTCTCTATACGCCCTACGACGGCATCAAAAAGTACGACAGCCTGGCGTCCCTGCAGACCGCACTCGAAGAGCGAGTGAAAAAGGCTGTCGAGCAGGATGATTTATTGGCGTTTCTCGGTTTGCTGCAACGCCAACAGCTTGTTGAACAAACCAGCAGGACGTTGACGTACGAGACCATCGAGGGCGATGTATTTGATGATCAGAAAGCGGCGATTCTGGCGTCTCAACAGTTGAATGCAGAGGCCATGCTTAGCGAGTTGAAACAACTGCCATCGCTGACGGCGCTGCTGGAGAGCAGCCTTGACGAGCTGCTGAAGGAGTCTTTGCCGAGTCTGCAGCAAGGGCAAACGCGCACCAGTTTTTACACGCTGACGGATCCAGGCGATAACAAGAGTTCCGCCCGCCACTGGCACGACTCGACCAGCCTGAGTGAAGCGGTACTGATGCGTTACCGGCAGCAGAACTGGCCGACTGAGCAACTGCATGAGTTTTCCAATCCGCGCCATATCCCGACACCCGGTGATCAGGCCCTGTGGGACAAGGCTCTCGACACCGCGTCAGGCAAACTGTTGATTCTGCTGTTTCGTGCAATGGAAAGTTACTGGGACGGCGCCAGCGCAGAGGGCTCGACTCGCCGCGCGTTCTTCGCCAAGGCCCTGCTGGAACAAGCGCGTGCCGAGCTGATGATCAAGCGCGAAACCGCCATTATCGATGCCGGCCAATTCGCCACGCTGCACCAGATGATTCGACCGGACGCGTTGCCGACCCGCCGCGCAACCATCGAAAACGTGCGTTTGTGGGAATACGAGCCCAACTACGTCGAGCTGGCCGGCTCGTTGATGATCAGTTTCAGCGAGGCCTGTCTCTATACGCCGACCATGGGCCTGCAAGTGCTCAAGGACTATCAGGACCTGAAAGACACCGTGCAGAGCAAATTCCTTGCTGCCGGTCATGAAGACGAGCTGTATGGCCTGCTGAGTCTGGAAGAACGAAAACGCTTCGTGGGCTTCGACAAGCCGCATGTGACAGGCGTGTCGATCAGTGGCGAGATTTTCGAGGTGTTGTTCGAGGGCATCATCGGCAAACAACGGCAGAACATCGAATATGCCTTGCAGGTGTTCCGCCTCAGCGATGGTGCGGTGGATATCCACGCCATGTTCGACAAGGCCCTGGACATTCGCGCCATGATCCAGGAGCGCTTGCTGGAGCTTGATGCCGGTGAGCGCTGGACCACGCGACCGGTGCTGATGGGTGTCCAACAACCGTCCGCGGTCCTCGCGGAAAAGGCCGCTGCCGTGGCGCGCTCCTGCACGGGCATCGAAGCGTTGCTCACCGGTTCGTTTCGCGGCCAGCCCAGCGCTACCGCAGAAGCGCAGCGCAGCTACCTCGAAGGCATGAAGTCTCGGCTGAGTCATTCACTGTATGTCGGCGTGCGTGGTGAGGCCGAGCTGCGCGAACTCAGTGGTTCACTGAACGCCGCTGAACGGGCCATTGTCGATACGGTGTTTCATCCCGACCAACCGAACCGCAGTGATCGACGTTCGCTTAACGGCTTTCGCCCGGATGCCTGGTCATTGACCGTTGAAAGTACAGACAGCCCGACGCCATTGCCCTTGGCGCAATGTGTTTTGCTGACCGAGCGCGGCGGGCTCGACGACGCGCACTCCGGACGCGCGGTGTTATGGACCCCTGCCCTCGGGCTGGAGGTGTTTGCCAGCATTGGCAGTGCGCGCCGGGCATTGACACAACGCCTCAAGGACCCGGTGGATCGTCTGACACTGCTGGAAAACCTCGCCCCACAAAAACGCCAGTTCCATCAGCGATACACCTTGGGCGCCCTGCGTTTGATCGAGGACAATGTGCTGCACAACCGGGCGCAGTCCGGCATCGAGCACTTTCTTGCGCGCTGCGATCTGGTACGTAAACACATGAAGGATAAAACCGGCCTGCCCGCTGCCCTCGACAAGCTGAAGAGAGACCTGATCGACACCAACCTGCCGCGATCCATGCACCTTGCACAAGCCATCAACCGGCAACAAACGCTACCGGCATGGCTGGGCATGGCCGCGGTCAAGGAGCAACAGCTGCATCTGGAACTGCTCGAGCAATGGCACAACAGCGTCGTTGATAACCTGGATTACCTCAGCGGTGTGCCATCTCTGCAGGATTACGTGCACAAGACATTGCAGACACTGCTCGACAGCCGATTTGCCGACAGCAAACTTGACCCAAAAGCCATCGAGATCACACCCAACCTGACCCTCGCCGGCCCTGCCCGCCCTCTCGGCGAATACGCGCTGAACCACATCAATATCGCCCAAGGCACCGGTTTCAAGGTCGCCTCGAAGAACACGCAAAAACTGCCGGAGGGGTTTAATGAAGCAGCCGTCAGGCAACTGTTGCAGTCGCTGGAAATACCGACGACTTACGCTGCACAAGTGACCGATGCCCTGTCGGGCGACTCGGGCGAGGTTGAAGCGCGCAAACAACGGTTTTACCACCAACTGCCTTGGCAACTGTTGCAGCATGCCCATGGCTTGAAACTGCAACAGCAATTGTCCGGCACGGCATTCGAACAAATCTGTCAGGTGCTGGACATGCCGGACGGCATAGCCCGCGCGACAGTCGAAGGCGCTCACGCAACTTTCTCGCCGTTGTCGCTGATCAAAACCGCCGGCACCGCCGCAGTCGAAGCACTGGGTCTGTATGTGATCAGCCCGGGCACGGGGCACAAAGGCCCTTCGGTGCTGTATGCACCTTATGCCGACGACGTGTTTCACGAATTCGAAGGCCCGGCACAACTGATTTCGGCGCTAAATACGCCAGGGCCATTGCAGGACTTGCTGATTCGCCGGCTGCCAGCCGAGGATCAGTCGGTATTTCGCGCACTGTTGAAGTCGAGTGTTGGCGAAACCAGTGAAATGACGCTGGCCGGCGATGCCATCAGCGGCAATCTGTTGCACCGGCTGTTCAAGGACAACCTCAAACTGTTGACGCAATTCCTCGGCTGTCAGGCGCAAAGCTCCGCGCAAGATGATTGGGAAACCGCGAAAAGCCTGTTCAGCCACGGGATCAAACTGCTTCCCGGTCTGCTGCCGGGCAAATTGTCCTATCTGACGTTCCTCTGGCAGGCCTACAAGGACTTCAAGGTCTCGGCCGAAGCGCTGCAGGATCATCACTGGGCAAAAGCCTTGAAAGCCTTTATCGACGGTGGGATACAGATGGTCAGTTTGGGCCGGGTGTCGCTTGAGGGATTGTCGGAGACCACCGTGCAGTCACCAGTGGCGGCCGCGACGACAAGGGCCAGACGCCAGACGCCAACCACCGTGACAACAACGACCGATGTGACTACCCAAACGGTCGACCTGGCAAAAGCCCTGACACTGCCGCTTCCACGCTGGTCGAGCATCCGACTGACGTCGCCATGGCGCACTGCGTTGCAACTGTTTGAAATGGTGGCCGTGACACTTAAGGATCTCAAGCACAACTCAAAGAATGGCACCTACGAGCACCCGACCAGCAAGCAGGTTTACAACGCTATCGCCGGCAAGGTTTATCGCATCGAAAAACCTGGGGCGGTCTGGCAAATCGTCAATGACCAAATGCCCGGCCCCTCGTTAATCGAACAGGGCTCGCGCCTGTTGCTGGCACCTGATTCGCACACTGTTCACTACGGCAAGGCCATTTCCAAACTGCACACACGTTTCACCGTAGAGCAAAACCGCCGGGCACTGCTGAACATCGAGGCCAAGGGCATGGCGGAAATTCGTCGCCATCACCCCGAGAAAGCCCGCGTCATTCAGCAAGCAGTCGATCTGGCGCGGTTCTATGCGTTCAACAGTCTGCACAATCTGGTTCTACTGAAAAGCAACGTTCCGGGTGGCCGCCTGGAAGGCTATCTGAAAGACTTTTTCGGCGTTGCACAGATCGATACGACATTGCTGGCCAAAATCAACAAAGCCATCGTGCCGATCTGCAATGCCTTGGTCGATCCTGACGAAGACTTGATGAATACCGATCGCTTCATTGTCGGCTCGAATGTTTTCAGATCACCCATCATTGCGTTCGTCTTGACCAACGACGACAAAAAAAATGTGCACTTCACCGAGCACTTCTTCAACCAGCAGTTGGATCTTTATGAAGGGTTTCTGGCCGAGCCTTTCGATGTCGCCGGGCACGCTCAAGCGGCGACATTGATCCATGAATTTGCCCACCAGTTTTCCAAAGCTGAGGACTTCGCCTCACTGGAGGCTCGCCGACCATTCGCCGATCTGATTGAAGACCTCACCCATTACGGACAGTCACTGAGGAGTGAATTGGAACTCTTTCAGAGCCGTGCATTGTCATTGCTCACTCCTCGCGAGGAACTGTTTGCACGCTGGAGCGCCAAGAAAGGCTCGTTTGTGAGCCTGGATAAAATTCGTGGGGGAGACGATCTGACCAAGGAAATTCTCCAGTTGACCCTCAGTCCGACCATCGATGAGGCGCGCAACAAGTTTTATGATCGAACGTCATCGGATGTGCGTGCCGATGTCATCCTGCGCAATGCCGACTCGATCGCCCGGCTGATTTGCGAGATGGGCCGGAAACTCGATCCGGTACCCGCCCCTTAAAAAAATCCAAGAAAAAGGCGCAGGTCGTAACCTGCGCCATTCCGCGAGCAATCAGTCTCAGTCTTTCTGATCGCGCAACACATTGCCCGAGGCACCGTCGATGCGGAACTCGTAGACAACACCATCAGCCTTGCGGCCTTCGCCTTTCCAATAGCCATTGTTATCGGCTTCGATCTCATAGACCTCGACATAACCCGCCTTGGTCTTGACGATCTCGATAGCCTTTTCGATAGTCACCCAACCAGCTCCCGGCTTATCGGCCATTGCCGCGCCGGCGCTGAGCAAGGTGACGCTGGCAATCAGGGCTGCGAAAGTCTGCTTTATCATTTTTTTCACTCCATTTATGGATAGTGGTCATTGGCGTCCTGCTTTTTGGGCGCCTGAGTGAAAAATAAGTTCCACTTTGATGGGTAAATGCCATGACTCTTGTTCTCGGCAACTTCCCGTCAAGGTTAGAATGTGCGAAATCAGGACGAGTCAATGACCCAAGACACCCTCTCGGAAGCCGAATACGATGCGATCACCGATGCCGCCGCGCACTGGTGCATGCGTCTGCACGCCGCCGACTGCACGGACGACGAGCGTCGCGCATTCAAGCAATGGCACGAAGCTCATCCCCTGCATGCGTTCGAGTACGAAGCCATGCTGGAAATCTGGGACGTAGCCGAGCATTTGCCGCGCCCCGAACCAGCGGTCGTTGTACCGATTCGTCAGGCCACTCGCTCATGGCGTCAATATGCTGTAGCTGCGGGTGTCTGCGCACTGGCGTTGCCGCTGGCGGCTTACACTGGCTGGAACCTCGGCTGGCTGCCCGACAGCTATCAGCACTTCACTGCCACCGACAATGTCCGCCAGGTCACGTTGAGTGATGGCAGTCAGCTTGAACTGAACCTGAATACTGATCTGACCTTCAGCAACTACAAGGACGAGCGTAGGGTCACGCTGAAAAAAGGTGAGGCGTTCTTCACCGTCAGTCATGACACTTCGCACCCGTTTGTCGTGCGCGCCGGTGAAGGCAAAATCCGCGTGACCGGCACGCGCTTCAACGTCTGGAAGTATGAAGATCAAGTGCGAGTGAACCTGATCGAAGGTTCGGTGCTGGTGACCAGCAACAGTGCATTACCGGGCGACGGCTTGCGCTTGGGACCGGCCATGCAGGCGCGCTACAAACAGGGCGATTACATGCCGCAGATCAGCCAGACCTATCCCGGCGATACTTCGCTGGCCTGGCGCAGTGGCAAACTGGTGCTGGACAATCTGGCACTCAATGACGCCCTGCCGCTGATCAATCGTTACCTCGACAAGCCGTTGATGCTCGCCGACAGCAGCACTGGCTCGATTCGCGTCGGCGGCATCTACAACATCAAAGAACTGCACAACCTCGCCAACACCCTGCCCAGGGTTTTGCCCGTCTATCTGACGCGCAACAAGGAAGGCAACCCGGTGATCAACCCGATACCGCAAAAACCGCCAAAAAGCTGAAGGCCGCGTCCCTTGCGGGATGCGGCCTTCAATGTTTGCTCAGTTAAGGCTCGGTTTTACTGCGCGGCGACTTTCCCCATCTTGTCCAACACCCCGCGAATAGTCTGCACCTGATATTGCGGATCCGCCTGGATCTGCTGCTCGGTGAACGGCATCACACTCCACTGTTTCTTCGAGAAAGCCTCGGTCTGGTCCCGTGAATGCTTGGAAGCCGGATCACTGGACAGCGAGAATGCCAACAAGCCCTGCGCGTGCGGCCCCTTTTCATCGAACGTCACCACTTGCAGGTAGCTGGTGCCGCTGACCACTTCGAGTTTGCCGTCTTCGCGTGGCACGCTCTGGATGGCGTTGTAGGTCCCCAATTTGCCCGGTCCGCCATGAATCGGCGTCTGTTGCCCAACAATGCTGAAGACCTGGATATCGCCCCAACGGCTTTGCGGCGTAAGGCCCATTTTACCGGCCAGTTCAGCCGAAGCCAACATTGCAGCGCGCAATGCCTTGGCCACCTCTGGTTGCTCGATCGCCAGACCGCGCGGCGTGTGTTGCGGATCTTTTGGATCGAAAGCAACGCGCCAGATATCCGTGGACCCCATCAGTGTTTTCATGATGTTCTGGAAGTGCACCAGGCCTGTGCCCGAATCCAGATTGGCTCGACCGTCCCACGCCTTGAGGCTCGCGCACACGGGTTTCAGCGCTTGCGCATCGGCTCCCAGATCAGCCGCGCAGAATTTCAACAGATCCGGCACAACCTGGGTCGCCAGGTACACCTGATCGTCCATCACCATCTGCTGCAAATCTTTCGCCGCCACCGAGCCTTTTTTACTCAGGCCCGACAGACGATCCAGGGCAAAGCGCGAACGCAGGCCCAACGGTTGACCATCCTGGCTGATCAGTGGCGAGAAACCGGTCAGCGGTTGCGCCGGGTTGACCAGCCACGCGGAATCGTTGGAGTGCTGGACGAAGTCCTTGCGCAGCAGTTGCGGCAATTGGCTGGACGCATAGATGCCCTTCTGCGCCGCTTGCGGGTCGATGTCCCAGGCGCAGGCGCTGTTGGAGCCGTCCAGCACGATCATCTGAGTACCTGCACGCGGATCACTGCACTGGGCCAGTTTTTCCCGGCTGACGTTCGGCACCACCGACAGGTTCATGTACAGCGTCTGCCCCTTGTCATCGACGGCGAGCGTGTTGACCCACGGAATGCCCTGGATCTTGTGCACCGAATCCTGCAACGCCTGAAGCGTGGAGGCCTGATTCATCGCATACCACTGCGTGAGGACGCGATCGTTATCGAGGTTGGCATCGCGCAAGCTGTAGGCGAACTGATTGTCCCAGTCGAGCTTGCCCGGCCATTGCACGATCGGGCCGAACTTCGAGCTGTAAACGTCGCGGGCCACTGGCACCACTTGCCCGTCAGCCTGTTTGACCTGCACGGTCACGGTCTGCTTGCTCATCGGCACGGATTGACCATCAAGCAGATAATGCGTCGGGTCTTTCGGGTCGAGTTGCAAGCGATACAGCGTAAAGTGCTTCGACGAGTCGACCGTGTGCGTCCAAGCCAGATGCTGGTTGAAGCCGATGTTGATCATCGGCAGACCTGGCAAGGCAGCGCCCATTACGTCGAGCTTGCCCGGAATGGTCAGGTGCATTTGATAGAAACGCATGCCGCCGACCCACGGGAAGTGCGGGTTGGCCAAGAGCATGCCGCGCCCGTTGAACGAGCGGTCACTGCCCACCGCCACCGCGTTGCTGCCTCGATCCAGGGCAAAACGCTGCTGGCGGGCGTCGGCCATCTGGTAGGCATGTTTATTGTGTTCGACGCGAGCCGTGGCCTGTGGAGGCGTAGCACCCGCCAGCGCTTCGGCGAATTGACCGACACCGCCCTCGACCAGCAGGCGACGAGTCAGTTTGACCAGATCTTCAGGTGCAATGTCGCGGACCCACTCGCCCTGACACTGCTGCGGCAATCCCTGCGGACGGCGCTCGGCGAGATAACGGTTATAGCCGGCGGCGTAACCTTCGACCAGATCCCGCACCTGGGCCGGTTGCGCCTGCCAGAACGTATTGACCGCTTCGGGGGTATTGAGCCAGTTGAAGAAGACGTCGCTGACGCGGTTTTCGCGTTCTTCAACGGTCAATTGATCCGGCCCGAAATAGCGTGAACGCTGGCCGTTCACCGTAACGATTTCGTTGGCCAACAGGCACAGGTTGTCCTGTGCATAGGCATAACCGATACCGAAACCCAGGCCGCGCTCATCGTGCGCACGGATATGCGGTACACCAAAACCGGTACGACGAATCTCGGCGCTGACATCAACCGCCGAGGTCAACGCATGAACCGACGGGCTCAGCCCGAAAAACAGACCGGCAAGGCTCATCCCGGTTAATTGCCTGAAAATATTCACGCTCGCTCCTGATCGAAATATCTGAGAGCGGATCAGGCATTGCCACACGAAGAAGACATGACGGGCACGGATCCGTTCCGGAAACACTCACGCGTCCACGCGCGATGAGCCTGCTCTGGAAACGAAGCCGGAGAAAAAAATTTACCCCGCCAAATGGCATTAATGCGCCGTGATTACACGGACAAGACGAATTTCCGACAAATTTTCTACATCTTTTCTTTCATGATTTGTCGAGCTGATACGTCTTGTTTAGAGAACGCAAAAAAAACCTTTCCCGATCAGGCTCTGAAAAGGAGTATCACATGTATAACTCGCAACTACCAACGGACGGTAGCCAGGCCCCACAAGGAGTTTCCATGAGCCCCCACGCGAGCGATTTCGGACAACGCGTCGAGCGTCACGGTAATGAACGCATTCGGCTGTTACTGAAAAGTTTCGGCCTGCGCACCAGCCTGATTCGTCTGAAAGTCATCGACGCCCTGCTGGTTGCAGCGCAAAGCGACCGACGTCTGGGTGTGCGGGGTGTCCACAGCCAATTGCTCGACCTGGATATTCCGCTGTCCTTCCTCAGTGTGCGCGAAGTTCTCAAACGTCTGTGTGCCGAAGGCGTGATCACCTTCAATGCGGACAAGAGCTACAGCCTGCATCCACAGGCTGCTGCCGTCCTCAACAACGATTGAAACGTGCGGCGACCGCCTTCAAGGCTTGACCTTGCGGCGCATCACGCCGTTGATCACGACAACAACCACCGCCACACCGATGGCGATGTACTGGAACGTCTTTTCATCGATTTTCCCGGTGTTTTGCAGCCAGGACAGGCCGAGCATGATCGCCAGTACGGACACGGCGATCAGAATCGAATAAATCAAGCGTTGCTTCTGGGTCATTGCGGCTTCCTGAATCTTTGAAATGTATCCGGTTTGTATCCGTTTGCATGCCATGCGCTTACCGTGTTTCGGGGATGCGTCAGCGCAAACGGGGTCTCATGTTACAGCCGATGAAGAGTTTTGGCTTCATGACGGCATCACCATGAGGACTTTTGAAATGCTGCGTCGAATCACCTGGCTGATTCCCCTTCTCGCCCTGCTGACCCTGAGCGGTTGCATCATCTTCCCGCACGGCGGCTGGCACGACGATCACCATCGTTATTACCAGGGCGGTCCTGGTTATTATCAACATCGTTAGAACAGGATTGTTCGCCCTGCCCGCCTGCCGATAATGCGCGCAGGGAAATTGACAGCCCAACCACTTCAAACAATGCCCGCTCTTTGCGGGCATTGTTTTTCTGAAGTTCACCGATAAAAGCCTTGGATCCAATCAACACAATGCAACCATTTGAAATTTAATGTATTAGCAAACAACTAGGTCACCCGCGTCACTACCCTTAGTCTCTGCAAACTTCCTTAACACTAACTTAACAAGGATGTTTCATGCAGAAGACATTGATAAAAATAGGTCCGCGACACCTCATCGGATTCTGTCTGGCCCTGAGCGCTTTTGAACTGCTGACCTATATGGCCAGCGACTTGATCATGCCGGCGATGTTAAGCGTCACTGCCGATTTACATGCTGATGTCCGCCATGTACCCCATGCCTTCAATCTTTATTTGCTGGGGGGCGTCTGCCTGCAATGGTTGATGGGGCCGCTGTCTGATCATTGGGGCCGACGACCGATGTTATTAATCGGTTGCGCAGTATTCGGGATTGCCTGTGCGGCTACATTCATCACCCACAACATCGAGGTTTTCAATCTGCTACGGCTGATTCAGGGGGCAGGCCTGGGATTCGTCGTGGCAGTCAGCTATCCAGCCCTGCAGGAAGTCTTCTGCGAGGCCGATGCAGTGCGTCTGATGGCCCTGCTGGGCAACGTCGCGCTGTTATCGCCATTGCTGGGTCCATTGCTCGGCAGCCTGTTGCTGGAATGGCTGAGCTGGCGCGAGCTGTTTCTGGCTCTGGGTTTCGCTGCGGCGGCGGTCTGGCTGGGGCTCTATGCTTTCATGCCGGAGACCGTGGGCGTTGTGCGCCTTGATGGCCAGCAACAGGTGCAAGTGCGGTTTTCCCTGCGCCAGACGGGACAGCGCTACCTGGCTTTGCTGGGCAATCGTCAGTTCGTCTGGGCGTGCCTCGCCCTGGGGCTGATGAGCCTGCCGCTGATCGCCTGGATCGGCGTGGCACCGCTACTGCTGATCCAGTTGCTGGGTATGACACCGCTTGAATACGGGCTGTGGCAGATACCGATTTTCTCAGCCGTCATCGCCGGCAATCTGATCCTCGACCGCTTGCTGATCACTCACTCATTGCCACAGGTGATTCGCTTGGGGCAATGGCCATTTTGCCTGGGTCTCTTGGGGTTGATCGGCTGCGCGTTGCTGTGGAAAGGCCTGGTACCCGTGGTGGCCAGTCTGACGTTTTATGCCGTCGGGTTGGGCATCAGCAATGCCGCGCTGTATCGACTGGCATTGTTCTGCACGGATGACAGTAAAGGTCTGGTCTCGGCCATGGTCGGCATGATTTCGATTGCCGTGATGGGCATCGGTGGATCACTGGTTGCCGTCCTCGGCGGCGGCACACACCTTGGATTTTTCGCGCTCTTGTCTGCCTTCGGCGGCCTGATGTGCCTGCCCTTTCTGCACGGATTCTTACAGGACCGGCATAACGACTGCATCTCACCTCAGTAAAGGAATATTGATGAATCACTTACCCGTCAGCGACGCGCTCTGCGCGTTGCCAGGAGCTTATTGCCTGGATTCCGTGCCCGGTGGCCTGTTTGATCGGGCCATGGCCGAAATAAGCCGCTTTCACTGCCGGCACACACCCGGTTATGAAGGCTGGTTGAACGCCAACGGCCTTGTGGTAGATGATCTGGATGGCCTCGATGACTGGTCACGACTGCCACCGATCTTCGCCAATTTTTTCAAGCAGCGATTGCTCCTCAGCACCGTCGGCGAAGACGCGCTGGAACTGACGTCCTCCGGCACCAGCGGTCAGCAAAGCCGCATGCGCTATGACAAGCGCAGCCTGGCGGCAGCTCAGTTCATGGTCGCGCAGATCTTTCGGCATTACGGCTGGGACACTCCGGACACGCCCTGCAACTACCTGCTGCTGAGTTACGAGCCGCAAGGCCGAATCACGCTGGGCACCTCATTCACTGACCAGTTTCTCTGTGGTTTTGCCCCGGCCAATCGCGTGGTTTATGCCCTGCGCAATAGCGGTGACGGCCACCAATTCGATGTATTCGGCGTCATTCAGGCCTTGCAGGAGTTTGCCGAAGAAGGTCTGCCCGTACGCATCCTCGGCTTCCCGGCGTTTCTCTGGCAAACCTTGCAACGGATGCAGGCCACTGGCGTCGCGGATCTGCAGTTGCCCGCCGGCTCGCTGGCATTTTTCGGTGGTGGCTGGAAAACCCAGGCGGCGCAAGAAATTCCCCGGCAGCAACTGTACGCACACATCCATCAGCAACTGGGCATTGAAAAGGTTCGTTGTCGCGATGGTTACGGCGCCGTCGAGCACGCGGTGCCTTACGTCGAATGCGACCACCATCACTTCCATGTCCCGGTTTACTCAAGGGTGCTGGTGCGCAATCCCGCGGACTTTTCCTTACAGCCCTATGGCCAGCAAGGCCTGCTGGGCTTCGTCTCGCCGTATATCTCGTCCAGTCCCGCGCATGCGGTGGTGATGAGTGATCTGGCGACGCTGCACCCCGGCGCGAGCTGCGGTTGTGGCTTGGCCAGCGACTGGTTCGAACTGCATGGCCGTGCGGGCACCACGGCGGGCAGAAGCTGTGCGATGGCTGCGTCCGAACTGCTAGGAGGTCGATGACATGTACTTGATCAACGGACAGCAACACGACGCCTATAACGTCGACAGTGCACTTGAAAGCCTTGAGGCGGACCTGGCGCAACACCTGAGTACGCCGCTGCACAGCGAAACCGTTATCAACGCCGCCCTGCACTTTGCGCAATACCTGCGCAGCGCGGACACCACGCTGCCACTCGATACAGAGCAACGACAGGCCCTGATCGACTTCTGTGATCCGCAGGCATTGCGCCGTAAATTGCAACGCGAACTCGGCGCACAACCCGGCTCATTGCGGCGCTTTGATTATCGCCAGGCCCGCTTCGAATGCTGGAGCCCGCTTGGGCTGGTGGTCCACATCACGCCGGCCAACGCACCGTTGCTGGCCTTCTGCGCGGTGCTGGAAAGCCTGCTGGCCGGCAACGTCAACTGGTTGCGGCCCAGCAGCAGCGATCAGGGTCTGACCGCAGGCCTGCTTGGCGCTCTGCTGCAATGCGACCCGAGCGCTCAACTCGCAGGTTACGTCGCCGTATTGCCGGTCAGCACGGCGCAAATCGCACGCCTGTGCAAACGGGCCAACGGCGTCGCAGCCTGGGGCGGTGAAGCGGCCCTGCAAGCCATTCGCCAACAGATCCCGGCCGGTTGCCGCTGGATCGACTGGGGCCACCGCATCAGTTTCGTTTACCTGACGCCCGATGCCGCCACCCCCCAAGCGCTGGATGCCGTGGCGGATGAAGTCTGTCGGCTGGATCAGCAAGCCTGTTCCAGTCCGCAATGGTTGCTGGTCGATAGTGATGCCCCCGAGATCCTGCACGACATCGGCGAACGGCTGACGGCCGCCTTCGAACGTCGCGCAAGACAATGGCCGGCTCTGCTGCCCACGGCGCAAGAGGCCTCGCAGATCACCACGCACACGCAAATGACGCGGTTGGCGATGAGCTTCGCTGAGCAAACCGGGCACGTCTGGAGCGCACCGGGCTGGCGAGTCATCTGGGCACACAACCGTCAACTGATGCCTTCGCCGCTGTTTCGAAGTGTGCTGCTGCATCCGGTGCCGCGCGCCCTGATCACCGACACGTTATCGCCATGGCGCAACGTCCTGCAAAGCTGCGCGCTGCTGTGCGACGCAGCGCAAACCGGTGAGCTGGCACGTACGCTGATCGGCGCGGGCGTCACGCGAATCGCCCCGATCAACAGCATTCATGACGGCTATGACGGTGAGCCACATGACGGCGTCTACGCCCTGCAACGACTGAGCCGACGCGTGTCCGTCAGCTTGCCCGCCGACGTTCTGCCGAACCACGCCACCCTTGATTGCGCGCCATTGCCCGCGTCGCTGTCCGGGCAGCCGATCATGGACAAAACAGCCTTCGTCACCCAGCCGTACAACGCTAGCGCGCAACTGTATTTTCGCTCCGGAGGCAGCAGCGGCACACCGGCGTTATCGGCTTACAGCTATGGCGATTTCGACCGGCAAATGCGCGCGACGGCTGACGGCTTGTTCGCTGCCGGCCTCGACCCGGCCCAGGATCGAGTGATGAACCTGTTCTTCTGCGGCGGTTTGTACGGTGGCTTCTTCAGCTTTGCCAAAGTCCTCGAGTTGCTGGACATCACGCACCTGCCGATGGGCGCCCCGGCCGATGAAGATTACCGCGAAATCGCCGAACTGATCGTCAGTCAACGCGTGACCACATTGATTGGCATGCCGAGCACCGTGCATCGGCTGTTCCTCAACGAACGGCAACGGTTGCAGGCCTATGGCGGGATCGACAAGGTTTTTCTCGGCGGCGAACACCTCAGCGCAAACAGTCGCGAGCTGCTGCACAGCTGTGGCGTGTCGAACATCCGCTCGGCCATTTACGGCAGTGTCGACGCCGGCCCACTCGGTCATGCCTGCCAGGCCACCGGTGATGGCGTTTTCCATTTAATGAGTGACACCCAGCACCTGGAAATTGTCGCCCTCGACGCCGATGAACCCGTCGTCGGTAATCAAGTCGGTCGCTTGCTGTTCACGTCGATCGCACGCGAGGCGCAAAACGTTCAACGTTATGAAGTTGGCGACACGGGACGCTGGATTTCCGGCCCCTGCGCCTGCGGACTCACGTCGCCGCGCTTCGAACTGCTGCAACGCCACGGCAAGCTGATACGCATCGGCACCGACTTCATTTCATTGAGCGAACTGGCGGAGCACCTGCAAGTACCGTTTCAGTTGCTGCTCGACCATGCCCCCGATGGCCTGGAGCGCATGTGTCTGCGTAGCGAGCTGGAAGCGGCAGACGCACAGTTGCGGTTGTCCCGTTACCCGACACTGACCACGGTGATCGAAACCGGACTGTTACACCTGGAAGTTGAAGTCTGTGCCGTCGAGCACTTCACCCGAAACAGACACAGCGGCAAGACGCCGACCCTGATTGATTCACGCACTTGATACATGCGGTGAGTTCAACCAGACCACGATAAAAATGGTGAGCATTGTGAAAACTTCCGAACAACTGAACGAGTTGATCAACTTCGCTCGTGAACATTCGCCGTATTACCACGAACACTTTGTAGACGTTTCGAAAAAAATAACCGAATTGACTGAACTGCCGCTGATTGAACCTGCTGACTATTGGCAAAACAGTCAGACGTTAAATAAATGGCCAGTTTTGACCGGCACTGTGGCACAGGCATTGGTATTTAAAACCGGCGGTTCAACCAGCGCTGGAAAACTTTCTGTCTATACGCAAGATGAATGGCGTTCATTGGTCGGTGAATTCGGCAAAAGTCTGAATTCGCAATTCCAGCCCGGTGACCGGGTCGCCAATCTATTTTTTGCCGGTGACCTGTATGCCAGCTTCCTGTTCGTCCACGACTCACTGGCCCATGTTGCCGTGGAGATTACCGAATTCCCGTTTACCGGCGATGTCGACTCCGCCGTTCTGGCGCAATCCATCGTGCAGCACGGGATCAATGTGCTGGCGGGCCTGCCGGCACATCTGTTGACGTTCGCGGCCTGGCTCAAACGTCAGGAGCAGACGCTACCTGTGGTCGACACCCTGCTTTACGGCGGTGAAAGTCTGTTCGCCTCGCAACGCCAGCTACTTGAAGTAGCGTTTCCCAACGCGCGCATCGCCTCTATCGGCTATGCCAGTGTCGATGCCGGTTTCATCGGTAGCAGTCAGCGCGACTGCGCCGAAGGCGAGCATCGTATGCATGCCGAACACACCCTGGTGGAGATCATCGACGAACATTCCGGCGCAGTAATCGATGCCTGTGACCACACCGGTTTGCTGGTGATCACCAGTCTGCATCGTCGGTTGATGCCGTTGATTCGCTACCCGGTGGGCGACCGCGCCTGCTGGCGAGAACCCGTCGGCAGCGCGCGGCGCAAGTTCGCACTCAAGGGCCGCAGTGCTGGCAGCCAACGGGTTCGGCTGGGGATTTTATCGCTGATGCCGGAGGAAATTGGCGTGTTGATCCAGCACACCGCCAACAGTGACGACTGGCAACTGCTGATCGAACAGGACGGGAACAAGGATGTGTTGAGCCTGAAATGGGTGCCAGGCGCGCAATCCGCCGCCGTGGACGACGTCAACCGGGACCTGGAGGCGGGACTGATTGAACAGTACCCGTTGATCACGCAATTGCAGGCGGATCACCTGCTGAACCTGCGCATCGAGAGCTGCAGCCATGAGGATCTGCCACGCCACGCCCGCTCGGGCAAATGCCAGCGTGTGGTGGATCTGCGCTGCTATGAACACCGTGAAAAGGAGGTGCACCATGGAACCGCTGATTCTGCGTAATTACCGCGACACCGATGCGGCGGCCGTCAGCCAACTGTTTCGTAAGGTGTACGGCGACCTTTATGTGCAGCCCCATGTGTATCTGCCGCACATGATCAGTCAGAACCACGCCGACAAGCGTTGGCACTCGCTGGTTGCGGTCTGCGCGGGAGAGATCTGCGGCCATGCCACACTGTTTCGGGAAACCAACGCACGCACGGCCGAACTGGCTTTGAGCGTGGTTCACCCGGATACCCGAGGACAAAACGTTGCTACCCGTCTGAGCCAGCATTTGTTGACCCATGCGCAGGCATTGGGCTGTCAGAGCGTATTGATCAAACAGGTCACCCACCATCCGTACACGCAGCGGATGGCAATCAACCTCGGCTTTCATAACACCGGATTACTACCGGACTACGTCCCTTCACCGTTCGGCAGCGCGGTGCCGGAATCGATTGTCCTCGGCTGCTATGCCATCGACGGCTACCGACGCCCCTTGCCCAGGCAAAACTGGCCTGCCAGTTACCAAGAGTTCATGCAGCATTTATGTCGTGTGTTCGGCACGAAGAAGCAAAAATTTCGCTGGCATGGCGCAGCCGTTCAGCTGGAAAAACACGCTGATCGTTATGACATGCTGCTGAAAAAACTGCGTCCCGGCCTGCTCAGACAACTGCGCGAACTCCCTCGGCAATGGCTGATTTCGCTTCGGCTGCGACTGTCGCGGCACTTCGCCTGGGACCTGAGCAGGCTGAACGCCATCGGCTTTGTCTTTACCGGGCTGGCGCCCATGGAAGGTAAAGGAGGGGGATGGCTGGCGCTGTTTCACCGCGGTTACCAGCTGCGCGAGATGACGTTAACCTGCCCGTACATGCAGCAACTGCATGATCAGGCCCAACAGGAGCTCGCCACTCACTTGAGCGAGACGCCGTCACCGCGCGATTGAACGCGGTGCCGTCTTCGACAAAGGCCCGCTCAATGTCAAGCGGGCCACATCAATGTCTCAAGCCTTGGCTTTAACGCCTTGGTCGACCGGTTTCGCCACGTTGCCTTCACCATACGTCTTGAGGTTCTGCAGGACGTAGATGGCTTTTTTGTACTCTGGGATCAGAGCTTTGCCGTAAGCGTTGCCATTGAGGCCATTGTTCTGGATCGCATCAAGCTGAGTCGCGAAATATTCCAGTGCGTTGAATTTGACATCAATGTCTTTGGTCACGCCGAAACGGTCAAACTTGTCGCCGGCATTCATCAACGTGAAAGACGTGATCTCGGAGATCAGCCCGCGGCTACGCAGCATGTTGGCGAGGTTGCCCATCTGCTTGACCGAAACATTTGCAGGATCGAAACCCTTGATGTTCTTGCGCAGGCCTTGCTTGTCCATTTCGGCGGTATTGATGGCGTTGGGATCATTACCGACCATGGTGAGCATCTGCTGCACCTTGATGCTTTGCGCCACCTGCTTCTTCGCGCCAGTGTTGCGCACCATGACGCCAGCCTTGCTCTCCCAACCGCCGACTATGCCGATCGTCATGAGAAAACTCCCTGTGCAATTAACATGAAATGTCCTTGTTGAACCATTCGAATGCCGGGGAGTATCTACCGGCTAACTGATAGCACCAACCCTTTTGGTGCACTTTTTTACAATTCTTGTACATTCTCGATACAAACCGGCAAACGCCTATAAACACTGGCCTGCACGACCGTGACGAAAATCCTTTCAATAGACCTTTTGCTCTAACCAACGACTCCGAGAAGCTGCCTGTATCAGATTCGATACTGACCGGTCATCGCCACAGGGCTTTTTAGTACGTCTGTACCTAAAGCTTCTCGTAGCGGCGACGATACGTTAGGGATACCCGCACTGTTTTATCTCCCCGCCCCTAATAAGAATCGCAGCTCAAGGACCGGTCTCCATGCCCGCATTCCGCACTATTCAGGCTCGCTACACGCTGTTTCTGGTTCTGTTCATTCTGCTGCTGTCGGTACTGACGGTGGCGGGCATCAGCCAACTGGTTGCGCCCAAACTGCGGCACACCGAAGAACAGGTGGTGCTCAACCGCATCGCTGAAGTCGCCGAGCAGATTCAGGGCGAACTGAACAAGGTTCAGGCCCAACAACGCAGCATCACCCAGACCATTCCGTTGCTCGACAGCGCAGCCATCGACACGGTGTTGCCGGGGCTGGTGGATCAGTACGGCGAGCTGAAAGTGTTTGGCGGCGGTATCTGGCCTTTGCCGGGCCAGCGTGAAGCCGGACGCAACAAGTTCAGCACCTTCTGGCACCGCGATGCCTCGGGCAAACTGGCGGTGAACACCTTCTGGAACAGCGATGCGGCGCCCAACTATTACGACCAGAGCTGGTACAAGGGCGGCATGGCCACGCCTCGCGGCCAGTGCGCCTGGGCGGCGGCCTATAAAGACGATGCCAGTGCCGAGCCGCGCACCAACTGCGCCATGGCCATCCAGAAAAACGGCAACGCCTGGGGCGTATCGACCATTGACGTGACCCTGGGCTTTTTCAATGACCTGGTGGCCCGCAAGGAAAAAGACCTCAATGCCGAAATGCTGATCGTCGAGGCCGACGGCAAGATCATCAGCAACAGTTCGCGCATCAGCGGTCCGATCGTGCTGAAGAACATCAGTGAACTGACCGCCAGCTCGACCTTCGCCAGCCAGGTCAAGGCCGGCCTGCAAAACCGCGATCAGGCGCAGCGCGTCGAGTTCGACAACAACGGGCAAGACAGCACTTTCTTCATGCGCCCGATCGAAGGCACACCGTGGTTCCTTGCCACCGCCCTGCCAACTCAAATGCTCACCGCCCAGCGTGACGACGTGCTCAGCACCCTGAGCCTGTTGCAGATTCCGCTGGTGATTCTGTTGGTGCTGTTGCAGGTCTATGCAATTCGCCAGTTGGTGCAGCGCATGAAAGCGTTGAAAGCCAACATCGATTTGCTCTCCAGCGGCGATGCCGACCTGACTCGACGCATCACCATCCGCGCCGAAGACGAACTCGGCGCCATCGGCCACTCGGTCAACACCTTTATCGCCTACCTGCAAAACATGATCGGCGAAGTCACCCAGGCTACCGGTGCCATGGCGTCGAGCCTCGACAACCTGCAACGCACATCGACGCACACCAGTCAGATTCTCTTGCGTCACGCGTCGGAAACCGATCAGACCGTCACCGCCATCACCGAGATGAGCTCGACCGCCGAAAGCGTGGCGCAAAACGCTGCTGAAACCGCAGCGTTTACCCAGCGGGCCAACGAAAACGCCGACCGTTCGCGAGTGGTCGTCGGCGAGGCAACCAACAGCGTGGTGGCGCTGATCGACGAAGTGGCCAGCGCCACCCATAAAGTTGAAAACATGCAACAGGACGCCCAGCGCATCACCGAAATTCTCGGCGTAATCGGCGCGATTGCCGGCCAGACCAATCTGCTGGCCCTCAACGCCGCCATTGAAGCGGCCCGCGCCGGTGAACAGGGTCGCGGGTTTGCCGTGGTCGCCGACGAAGTCCGCGCCCTCGCCGCCCGCACACAGGCCAGCACCTCGGAAATCAACGAGATGCTGACGCGCCTGACGCAAGGCGTGAGCTCGTCGGTCAGCGCCATGGAAAATACCCAGGCCAGCTGTCAGTCCGCCGCCGACGCCACCGCACGGGTCAACTCCGGGCTGGATGAAATGGCCGGCTCGGTCAGCCACATCAACAGCCTCAGCACGCAGATCGCCACCGCCGCCGAACAGCAAAGTGCGGTGACCGAAGAAATCAACCGCAGCATGGTGCAGATTCGCCATATGGTTGATGAACTGGTGCAGAGCGGTCAGGCCAGCGAGCTCAACACGCGTCAGCTGCTGGAAGCCAATGGTCGGGTGAGCGCGATCATGGGGCGCTTCAAAGTCCGCTGATCCATGAACTCCCACAATGGCTTTCTGCAAAACAGATAACCCTTGTGGGAGCGAGCCTGCTCGCGAATGCGGTATTTCAGACGCCGGATGCATCGACTGGCAGAACGCTTTCGCGAGCAGGCTCGCTCCCACAGGGTTCGGCGATCAGCCTGACAGATTTGTCATCTCGCGCTCATCTGGCTGTCAGCCGTGATTTACGATCATCCTGCCAGTCTGTCTTGTAGCAACTGGAAACACTCCGTTGATGCCGGGCAGGAAAATCCAGTCAAAATGCGTTCTTTTTTGACCGCCATTTGAGTCGAGAACCCGTCATGCAAACCTCTCTGCGTCTGCTCGCCCTGAGCGCCCTGTTCATTTCCTCCCTGGCCCAGGCCGCTGACCTGATCCCTATTGAAGTGCATCGCGACGCCAACTGCGGCTGCTGCAAAAAATGGATCAGCCACCTGGAAGCCAACGGTTTCAAGGTCGAAGATCACGTCGAAAGCGACATGAGCAGCTTCAAGCAACAACATGGCGTGCCACCGCGCCTGGCTTCGTGCCACACCGCGATCATCAACGGCAAATTCGTCGAAGGCCATGTGCCGGCGGAACAAGTGCTGGCCCTGACCAAGCGCGACGATCTGCTCGGGGTTGCCGCACCGGGCATGCCGATGGGCTCGCCGGGCATGGAAATGGACGGCATGAGCGATGCCTATCAAGTGATCGGCCTAAAAAAGGATGGCGCTGACGTGGTGGTGGCAGACTACCCGGCGCATTGATGAGCGTCGCTTACATCGGATTGTTCTTTGCCGCTTTTGGCGCGGCGACACTGTTGCCGTTGCAATCCGAGGCGTTGCTGGTCGGATTGATTGTCAGCGAGCGTTACTGGCTCTGGGGCTTGCTGGCGGTGGCGACCGTGGGCAATGTGCTCGGCTCGCTGGTCAACTGGTGGCTGGGCCGTGGGCTGGAACGTTTTCAGGATCGGCGCTGGTTTCCGGTCAGCGCCAGACACATGGCCACGGCGCGCCGACACTATGAGCGTTACGGGCATTGGTCGCTGTTGCTCAGTTGGCTGCCGGTCATCGGTGATCCGTTGACGCTGATCGCCGGCGTCATGCGCGAGCCGCTCGGGCGCTTTCTGTTGATCGTCACGCTGGCCAAAGGTGTACGTTATGCCGTGCTGGCCATGCTGACGCTGGGTTGGCTTGGGTGAACGATCAGTCGCGGAGACTGCCTGTGTTTTAACGTCGTCATAATCCGCTCATTCCAGCATCGGCCGATCTCAAATGGAGTTTGACCTTATGTCTGTCACGATTTCCCGCTGGCTTCCCAGTCTGTTCCTCACCGCCGCCCTGCCGTTATTTGCTCATGCTGCCGCCACTCCGGTCGAAGGCCCTGCATACGGCCCGGAGCTGCAAGGTTTCGAATACCCTTACACACTCAAGCATTTCGCCTTTCAATCCCAAGGCAAGTCCCTGCAAATGGGCTACATGGATGTCGCCGCCCACGGTAAGGCCAACGGTCGCACGGTAGTGCTGATGCACGGCAAGCTCTTCTGCGCCGCCACTTGGGATAGTTCGATCAAGACCCTGAGCGAAGCGGGTTACCGGGTTATCGCACCGGATCAGATCGGCTTCTGCACCTCCAGCAAACCGGACAATTATCAGTACAGCTTCCAGCAACTGGCGACCAACACCCAGCAATTGCTCAAGGCACTGGGTATTCAGAAAGCCACCCTTTTAGGTCACTCCACCGGTGGCATGCTCGCCACGCGCTACGCCCTGATGTTCCCGGAGCAGGTCGAGGAACTGGCGCTGGTCAACCCGATCGGGCTAGAAGACTGGAAAGCCCTCGGTGTGCCCTACCGCACTGTGGATCAATGGTATGAGCGTGAGCTGAAAGTCAGCGCCCAAGGCATTCGTGAGTACCAGCGCAGCAACTTCTATGATGGCCGCTGGAAACCCGAGTTCGACCGCTGGGTCGACATGCTCGCAGGTCTGAGCAAAGGCCCGGGTAAAACCCAAGTGGCCTGGAACTCGGCGCTGATCTACGACATGATTTTCACCCAACCCGTGTACTACGAGTTCAAGGACCTGAAGATGCCGACTCTGCTGTTGATCGGCACTACCGACACCACAGCCATTGGCAAAGACATTGCGTCCCCTGAAGTGAAAGCGAAGATGGGGCACTATGACGTGCTCGGCAAACAAGTAGCCAAACTGATCCCGCAATCCACACTGGTGGAATTTCCCCGCTTGGGCCACGCGCCGCAAATGGAAGAACCGACGCAGTTTCATCAGGCGTTGCTCGGCTGGCTGAACAAGAACAATCCCGTTCGTTGATGAGGAGAAGCTGATGGCGGTGCAGATTGCAGTGATCGATGACTGGCAGGATGTGGCCCGCGACGTGGTTGATTGGGCGCAACTCGGCGGCGTTGGGGAAGTGACCTTCGAACATGATTACCCGGCAGACAACGCGACCCTGGCTGAACGTCTTGGCAAATACCAGGTGATCTGTGTCATGCGCGAACGCACGCGGTTCGACGCAGACCTGCTCAAGCGCCTGCCCAACCTCAAGCTGCTGGTCACCGGAGGCATGCGCAATGCCGCACTCGACATGCCGGCTGCGGCGTCGCTGGGTATCAAGGTCTGCGGCACCGACAGCTACAAACATGCGGCCCCGGAACTGACCTGGGCGCTGATCATGGCCGCTACGCGCAACCTGGTGAACGAAGCCAACTCGTTGCGTGCAGGTAGCTGGCAACAGGGACTGGGTGGTGATCTGCATGGCAAGACGTTGGGTATTCTCGGGCTGGGCAGCATCGGCCAGCGGGTGGCGCAGTTCGGACAGGTGTTCGGCATGCGCGTCATTGCCTGGAGTGAAAACCTCACGGCCGAACGCGCTGAACACGTCGGCGTAACCCTCGTCAGCAAGCAGCAATTGTTCGAACAGGCCGATGTGCTGTCGGTGCATCTGGTGCTCAGCGAACGCAGTCGCGGGCTGGTCGATGCACAGGCGCTGGACTGGATGAAACCGACGGCACTGCTGGTCAATACCGCCCGAGGGCCGATTGTCGATGAAACGGCATTGATCAAGGCGCTGCAAAAACAGCGCATTGCCGGGGCGGCGCTGGATGTATTCGATCAAGAGCCTTTGCCGGCGCTGCATCCGTTTCGCACACTGGACAATGTGCTGGCGACGCCCCACGTCGGGTATGTCAGTCGGCAGAACTATGAGCAGTTCTTTTCGCAGATGATCGAGGATATTCAAGCCTGGTCAGCTGGCAATACGCTTCGCCAACTGAACTGAAGTTTGACCTATGGCTGCGGGTGGGCTCACCGACGCCTTCGCGGGCAAGCCCGCTCCCACAAGGATCTGTGTTGACCACAAGATTTGTGTCATTCCAGCATTCCCCTGTGGGAGCGAGCCTGCTCGCGAATAGGCCTTCAGAAGCAACAAATCAACAAACTGTTCGCACCACAACAGTGCGACCGCCCTCCCCGCTAGCACGAAATTGTGACTGATCAGTCACCGTTTTGATCCGCATCCTCAAAAAAACCTGCACTTCGTCGGTGCGTTTGCACTCTCACACCACGATTTCCGCAGCCCGCCAACCGATTGTCGAACAATTTACCCATTTGCTCTGGCCCGCTCTAGGATCTGGCCTAGACTGACTTTCGCGGGGCAAAACCGGCCGGTCACAAACTGGAAAAATTATCGAAACTTTTGCTGATCCCGGCGGGTCATCTGAAAGGCAAGGCCAAAGTGACTGGTGCAATCCTTGCAATGGCCTCTTCACCCATTCTGCTTGCGCGTGTTGGGTAGCATTTGCTCACCGATGCGTGGCGCGTTTGTGCCCGGCCACAGGACGTGGTCATGGACAGGGTTTCGTTCAAGACAAGAATCAGATCAACGACACGGGAGATTCATATGATCAGTGCGGCATTGGATATTCAGGGAGAACGTGCTCAGCAGTCAGTAGGCGAAGCGAGCACCGTCAGCGTTCCCGGCAGCCGATCGATCAACATCCCCGGCACCAAGACGCTGACTCCGGTAGCGAGCCAGAATCCCAACAAGAAAAAAGTATTGTTCGTCACCTCGGAAATAGCCGACCTTGTCAAGACCGGCGGCCTCGGTGACGTTTCCGCCGCCCTGCCCCGTGCCATGGCGCATCTGCACGATGTACGCGTGTTGATCCCCGGTTATCCGCAAGTGATGCACAGCGAAAACCCTATTCATATCATCGGCGAACTGGGCGGCCATGCAGCGCTGCCGCCGTGCAAGATCGGGCGCATGGACATGCCGGACGGGCTGGTGATTTATGTACTGATCTGTCCCGAACTCTATGAACGCGAAGGCTCGCCCTACGGCGCCAACAATGGCCGCGACTGGCCGGACAACCACATTCGCTTTGCCCGTCTGGGCCTGGCTGCTGCCGACATCGCCGCCAACCTCGCGCAAATCCACTGGTGCCCGGATCTGGTGCACGCCCACGATTGGCCCGCCGGTCTGGCACCTGCTTATATGCACTGGCGCGGACAGCGTACGCCAACCTTGTTCACCATTCACAACCTCGCCTATCAAGGCGTGACCAGCCTCGGCTCCTGCCCGGAGCTGGGCATTCCGACCCATGCCCTGCAACAGGAAGGCATGGAGTTTTACGGCAAGATGTCGTTCCTCAAGGCCGGCATGGCGTATTCGAGCCATATCACCACGGTCAGCGCGACCTATGCGCAGGAAATCACCACCCCGGACTTCGGCTGCGGCCTCGACGGCTTTCTCGCCGCCAAGACCCAGCAAGGCTTGCTCAGCGGTATCCCCAACGGCATCGATGAGAGCTGGGACGCAGCGACCGACCCACATCTGTTCGCGCCGTTCCACATCGGCGACTGGGAAGGCAAAGCAGTCAATGCCGCCCACGTTCGCGAGCTGTTTGGTTTGCACGACTCCGAAGGCCCGTTGTTCGCCGTGGTATCGCGCCTGGTTTACCAGAAAGGTCTGGACCTGACCGAAGCGGTCTCCGAGTACATCGTGCAGAACGGCGGCCAGATCGCGATCATCGGCCGTGGCGAACCGGAAGAAGAGCAAGCCATGCGTGAACTGGCGCTGCGCTTCCCCGGCCAGGTCGGCGTACGCATCGGCTTTAACGAAACCGACGCCCGCCGCATGTTTGCCGGCAGCGACTTCCTGTTGATGCCTTCGCGCTACGAACCGTGCGGTTTGAGCCAGATGTACGCCCAGCGTTTCGGCTCGTTGCCGGTGGCGCGTAATACCGGCGGCCTGGCCGACACCATCGAAAACGGCGTGACCGGTTTCCTCTTCGATCAATCCACCGTCGAGAGCTACCGCGAAGCCTTGAGCCGTGCCTTCAAGGTCTTTGCGTTCCCCGAGCTGCTCAACGCCATGCGTTGCCGGGCCATGGCGGCGCCGTTCAACTGGTGCAAAGCGGTCGAACCGTACGCCGAACTTTATGAACAACTGGTCGCCAAGGCGCTGGGTAAAGCCCACCACAAGTAATCAGGGAGTTTTCCACGATGCCGTTACGGACCCAAGAAAACTGGCCCCACGGCGCGATCATGCTGGACGCCGAACACACACAATTTGCGCTATGGGCACCCGACGCGTTTTACGTCAGTGTCGAACTGGAAGACGGGCAGTCGCTGCCCATGTTGCCGCAAGCCGATGGCTGGTTTCTGATCAAGACCCGCTGTCCGGCAGGCACGCGTTACCGCTACAACATCGATGGCGAACTGGATGTGCCGGATCCGGCCTCCCGCGCTCAGGACGGCGACCTCGACCGCCAGAGCGTGGTGGTCGATCCGCTGGCCTATCAATGGCAGCACAGTGCCTGGCACGGCAGACCATGGAACGAAGCGGTCATCTATGAATTGCATGTCGGGACGCTGGGCGGTTTTGCGGCTGTCGAGCAGCATCTGTCGCGGCTGGTAGCGCTGGGCATCACCGCGATTGAACTGATGCCGATCGCGCAATTTCCCGGCGAGCGCAACTGGGGTTACGACGGCGTCTTGCACTACGCTCCGCAAGCCTCGTACGGCACCCCGGAACAACTCAAGCATTTGATCGACACTGCCCACGGCCATGGCCTGGCGGTGATTCTTGACGTGGTCTACAACCACTTCGGCCCCGACGGCAATTACCTGGGCCGCTACGCCAAGGGGTTTTTCCGCGAGGACAAACACACGCCGTGGGGCGCCGGAATCGATTTTCGGCGGCGTGAAGTCCGCGACTTTTTCATTGAAAACGCCTTGATGTGGCTACTCGAGTATCGCTTCGACGGCTTGCGCCTCGACGCTGTTCACGCCATCGAAGACCCGCATTTCCTGCGAGAACTGGCGCAGCGCATTCGCCAACAGATTGATCCGGGACGCCATGTCTGGCTGACCGTCGAGAACGAGCTCAACCAGTCAAGCTTGCTGGAAGAAGATTACGACGCGCAGTGGAACGACGACGGCCATAACGCCCTGCATGTATTGCTGACTGGTGAAACCGACGCCTATTACGCCGACTACGCACTGCAACCCACCCAACAGTTGGTCCGCTGCCTGAGCCAGGGTTTCGTCTTTCAGGGGCATATCACCCGCCACGGCGAACCCCGGGGCGAACCGAGCGAACATCTGCCGTCGACCGCGTTCGTACTGTTTCTGCAGAACCACGACCAGATCGGCAACCGGGCTTTCGGTGAGCGTCTGCATCAACTGGCCGATCCCCGCGCCTTGCAAGCGGCGACGGTGCTGTTGCTGCTGTCGCCGATGATCCCGCTGATGTTCATGGGCGACGAGTTTGCCGCCGAACAGCCGTTTCTGTTTTTCACCAGCCATCACGGTGAGCTTGCAGAGTTGGTGCGTGAAGGTCGGCGCAACGAATTCGCCGGGTTCAGCGCCTTCACCGATACGCACAAACGCGAGCAGATCCCTGATCCGAACGACCCCAAAACCTTCCTGGCCTCGCGCCCGCAACTGCTCGGCAACGGCACCGCGCAGCAACAGGAAACCCTCGCGCTGTACCGGCAACTGCTGCAATTGCGCCATCGATACATCATCCCGAATCTTTCCGGAACGCAGGCGCTGGGTGCGCAGATGCTCGGCCATGCCGCCGTCAGCGCACGCTGGCGACTGGGCGATGGCAGCGAGCTGCGAATCGACCTGAACCTCAGCGATACGGCGGTGGTCAACCCTCCACGGACCGACGCGGTGTGGCAGTTCCAACAGCCAGCCGCTGTCGAACCGTCGGATGAGGGCCTGCTGCCCCCGTATTGCGCGCTCGTCAGCCTCACGGCCGCAACCCCTCTGCAACCTCTGAATGGAGAGCGCCTATGAGCGATGCGCAACTGGAAATCCTCGCCAGCCGAGCCGGCCTTGCAGTCGACTGGATCGACGCCAACGGCCGCCCGCAAAAAGTCACCCCGGCGGTATTGCGCAATGTCCTGACCGGGCTCGGCCACCCCGCCAGCACCGCCCAGGAAATCGACGCCAGCCTGCTTGAGCTGCAACAAGTCCAGCAAGACCGCCACCTGCCGCCGCTGTTGACCAGCGATGTCGGCGTCGGCGTCGATCTGGCGCGTTATTTCGAACCGGGCACTCCCTGTGAAATCCACCTCGAAGACGGTTCACGACTGAACCTCAAGCTCGATGCCGAGGCCGTGCTGCCCGGTCTGATCCCGGTCGGATACCAGCAAGTGCACATTGCCGATCAATACTTCACCCTGGCGGTGGCACCAGAGCGTTGCTTCAGCGTCGGCGATGCGGTCGACAATCCGATCCCGCGTGTCTGGGGGCTGAGCGTGCAGTTGTATGGCCTGCGTCGTCCCGGCGATGGCGGGTTTGGCGACACCCAGGCATTAGAAGAACTCGCGCGCGTGGCCGGTGAGCGCGGCGCCGATGCGCTGGCGATCAGTCCGTTGCACGCGATGTTCAGCGCCGACACCGGACGGTACAGCCCTTATTCACCGTCCAGCCGTTTGTTCCTCAATTCGCTGTACGCCGCGCCGGGCGCGATTCTTGGTGAACGGGCCTTGCGCGATGCCATCGAGGTGACCGGTCTGGCGGAGCAATTTGCCCAACTGGAAGACCTCAAACTCATCGACTGGCCCGCCGCCGCCGACGCCAAGCAAAAGCTCCTGCAAGCCTTGTACGACGGCTTCGTCGCGGGCGAGCATCCGTTGCATCCCGACTTCGCCAGTTTCCGTCACGCCGGTGGCGAAGCACTGGAAAACCATTGCCGCTTCGAAGCCATTCAAGAGATGCGTGCCGCCCGCGGCGAAAGCCTCGACTGGCGCGAATGGCCCGAGCAGTGGCATGACCCGCGCGGCGCTGCCCTCGAAGCATTCGCCGAAGAATACGCCGAACGCATCGGCTACTTCGCTTTTTGCCAGTGGCTGATCCACCGTTGCCTGGAGCGTGCGCAAACCACCGCCCGCAGTGCTGGCATGGGCATCGGCCTGATTGCTGACCTCGCGGTCGGTGCCGATGGTGCCGGCAGTCAGGCCTGGAGTTTTCAGGACGAATTGCTCGCCTCGCTGACCGTCGGCGCACCGCCGGACATCCTCAATCGCTCGGGCCAAGGCTGGGGCATTTCTGCGTTTTCGCCGGAAGGCCTGATCCGCAATGGTTTTCGTGCGTTCATCGAAATGCTCCGCGCCAACTTCGCCCACGCTGGCGGCCTGCGCATCGACCATGTGATGGGCCTGCAACGTTTGTGGGTGATTCCCAACGGAGCCGTGCCGGCCGACGGCGCCTACTTGTATTACCC
This sequence comes from Pseudomonas sp. NPDC087598, assembly GCF_044743525.1. Lineage (NCBI taxonomy): Bacteria > Pseudomonadati > Pseudomonadota > Gammaproteobacteria > Pseudomonadales > Pseudomonadaceae > Pseudomonas > Pseudomonas sp. NPDC087598. The sequence goes on from NZ_JBIUWQ010000002.1 coordinate 101,240, forward strand.
GGTCGATGACCTGCTGCGCCTGCTGACCCTGGAGTCCCATCGTCACCAGGCTATTGTCCTCGGTGAAGACCTCGGCACTGTGCCCGACGGTCTCCAGGAAAAACTCATCGCCCGCTCCATGCTCGGCATGCGCGTCTTGCTGTTCGAGCAGAACAACACCCATTTCAAACCGATTCTCGACTGGCCGGACAATGCCCTGGCAACCACCAGCACTCACGACTTGCCGACGCTCAACGGCTGGTGGCATGGCCGCGACATCGACTGGAATGCACGCCTGGGATTTGTCGATGCCAACGGTGAAATCGAATGGCGACGCCACCGCCAGCGTGAACGCGAAGGTCTGCGCGGCGCCTTGAGTCAGGACCCGCAAAACTTCCGCGAAGAGTCCCACGAGGCCGATCAAGTGGTCGACGCCAGCGTGCGCTTCCTTGGCCATACCCGCGCACCACTGGTGTTGCTACCGCTGGAGGATGCGCTGGGCATCATCGAGCAGGCGAATCTGCCGGGCACCATCGATACGCACCCGAACTGGTCGCGGCGTTTGCCCGGCAGCAGTGAAGCGCTGCTCGACGGTGCAGATGCTGCGCGCCGTCTCGAGTTACTGGCGTGTGCGCGCCTGCAGGCTGCCGAGCGTGACCAATGAATCAATCGCTCATCCAACCGTTGCGCGCCACCCTGCGTCTGCAATTTCATAAAGGTTTCACCCTCGGACACGCGGTGCCACTGGTGCCGTACTTTGCCCGGCTCGGCATCAGCCACATTTACGCCTCGCCATTGCTCGCCGCGCGCGCCGGTTCGATGCACGGCTACGACGTCGTTGACCCGACGCAAGTCAACCCGGAACTCGGCGGCGAACCGGCGCTGCGGCGGCTGGTCAGCACCCTGCGCGAACACGGCATGGGCCTGATTCTCGACATCGTCTCCAACCACATGGCGGTCGGCGGCAGCGACAATCCGTGGTGGCTCGACCTGCTCGAATGGGGACGCTTGAGTCCCTACGGTGAGTTTTTCGACATTCAATGGCATTCGCCGGACCCATTGATGGAAGGCCAGTTGCTGCTGCCATTTCTAGGCAGTGATTACGGCGTGGCGTTGCAGGAAGGCACGCTGAAACTGCATTTCGATGCGCAACGCGGCAGCTTTCATGTCGAGCACTACGACCATCACTTCCCGATCTGCCCGAACGATTACGGTGAACTGCTCAAGGCCGACGATGCATTGAAGTCACTGGCCGATCGTTTCAGCGCGCTCAGCTACCAGAGCGACGCCCATACGCTGGCCGTTCCGTTGAAAGAAGAGCTGCGGCAACTGGCAAACGAACCGTCGATTCGCGAGGCCATCCAGCGCAATCTCGCGACCTTCGATTCCACCACCGAGGAAGGCTTCCACAAGCTTCATCAATTACTCGAACGGCAGAGTTACCGCCTCGCCAGTTGGCGCACTGCGGCTGACGACATCAACTGGCGGCGTTTCTTCGATATCAACGAACTCGGTGGATTGCGCGTCGAGCGCCCGGCGGTGTTCGAAGCGACCCACGGCAAAATTTTCCAGTTGATCGCCGAAGGCCTGGTCGATGGTTTGCGCATTGACCACATCGATGGCCTCGCCGATCCACGCGGCTACTGTCGCAAACTGCGCCGCCGGGTCGATCTGCTTGCGCCGGGGCGGCATCTGCCGATCTACATCGAGAAGATCCTCGGCGCCGGCGAAACGCCCCGCCGCGACTGGGCGGTGGACGGCACCACCGGTTACGAATTCATGAATCAGCTGTCGCTGCTGCAACACGATCCGGACGGCGAATACGTGCTCGGCGACTTGTGGCAGCGGCGCACCGAACGGCCCGCCGCGTTTATCGAAGAAGCGCAACTGGCGCGTAAGCAGATCCTCAACGGTTCGCTGGCCAGCGATTGCGAATCTGTCGCGCAGGCGTTGCTGCAAGTGGCCCGTGACGACCTGATGACCCGCGACCTGACCCTCGGTGCGATTCGTCGCGCATTGCAGGCGTTGATCGTGCATTTTCCGGTGTACCGCACTTACATCAGCGCAATGGGCCGCTCGGCGCAGGACGAAGGATTTTTCCAACAGGCCATGGACGGTGCAAGGCAGACTCTCGGCGAAGGTGACTGGCCGGTGCTCGACTGTCTGGCAGCCTGGTTGGGGGGTACGCCGTGGCGACACAAGCCCCGTGGCCGCTCGCGGAAAATCCTCAAACATGCCTGCGTGCGCTTCCAGCAACTGACGTCGCCGGCCGCCGCCAAAGCCGTCGAAGACACCGCGTTGTATCGCTCCGCCGTGCTGCTGTCGCGCAATGACGTCGGTTACAACACCGAGCAATTCAGTGCGCCGCTCAGCGACTTCCATGCGGTCAATCAGCAACGCCTTGAGGCGTTCCCCGACAACCTGCTGGCCACCGCCACCCACGACCACAAACGCGGCGAAGACACCCGCGCACGTCTGGTCGTGCTCAGCGAGCGCAGCCACTGGTACGCCGAGCAGATTGAGTTGTGGCGTGCCCTCGCCCGGCCGGTACGTAGTGACGAGCAGATGCCGTCAACCGGCGACGAGCTGATTCTGTATCAGGCCCTGATCGGCAGTTGGCCGCTGGAATTGCGCGATGACGATCACAGCGGATTCAGCGATTACGCCGAGCGCATCTGGCAGTGGCAACAGAAAGCGTTGCGCGAAGCCAAGCTACAAAGCAGTTGGAGCGCGCCGAACGATGCTTACGAAAACGCCACGCAGGCGTTCACACAACGACTGTTGACCGGTGAGGAAGGTGAACTGCTGCGCGCCGCACTGAGCAAGACCGTCAACAGCATCGCCGCTGCCGGCGCACTGAATGGCTTGGCGCAAACCTTGCTGCGCATGACGGTGCCGGGGGTGCCGGATCTGTATCAGGGCAATGAATTCTGGGATTTCAGCCTGGTCGATCCGGACAACCGCCGGCCGGTGGATTACGCCGCTCGCGAGCAGGCCTTGCAGGCACCCGTGCCAGTCGAGGAATTGCTGACGAACTGGCGTGACGGGCGCATCAAGCAAGCCTTGATCGCCGAGGTGCTGAACCTGCGCGCCGAGCACGCCGAACTGTTTCGTCGTGGCGGGTATCAGGCCCTCGAGGTGCTGGGCAGTCAGGCGCATAACGTGCTCGCGTTTGCCCGTGAACTTGAGGGCACACACGCCATCGTGATCGTGCCGGTCCGTTGCGCCACCCTGCTGGGAAACAGTGCCAGGCCTCAGGTGGATGCGCTGCGTTGGGGCGATACGCGAGTGGTTTTACCGTTCGCCGCCTCCGACACAAACCTGAAGGGACTTTTTTCAAGTCGCGCAGTCACAAAAAACAGGGAGCTGAATATCAGCGACGCGCTGGGGGATGTCCCGGTCAATCTCTTTATCCAACACTTAACGTAAGCATCAGTTCAGTTCAGGAGCATTGCGATGAGCACCGACGATAAACGCATCCGCGAATTCGCCTATCAGATCTGGGAGTCAGAGGGTAAACCCGAAGGCGAGGAATCACGCCACTGGGAGATGGCGCGCAAACTGGCCGAGGCCGAAGCCCTGGCACCGAAAAAATCGCCGAAAGCGGCGGGCAGCAAAACCGCTGGCAAGACTGCCACCGGCAAAGCACTCGATGGCCAAGGCGCGGCGGCAAAGCCCAAGCCTGCGGCCAAAGCCAAACCCGCCAGCGCCGCCAAAGTCGTTCCGCAGGGCGAAAAACCGGCCGAGAAAAAGCCCCGAGCGCCGCGCAAGCCTTCGGCGACCTGACGCTAACCGTTTTATTGAACTGAACAACCGTGTGGCGGGTTCGCTCGCCACCGAGGACCAACTCGTCCTCAAAAAATACGTATTTCCCTTGTGAATATGGACTTTGTGGCGAGGGAGCTTGCTCCCGCTGGACTGCGCAGCAGTCCCATTTTCAGGGCCGCTTCGCTGCCCAGCGGGAGCAAGCTCCCTCGCCACAGGGAACACTGGGCATCAAGTTGCCCTAAAAAAGTAGCCCGACCGAATTTCATGTCACCCCAGAATTCAACTGTTTTGCAGGAGCAATCATGACCCGTCCAAATAAAGCCGAGCCCGTCACGCACGCCGAACCTTCGAGAATCCGCGAAGGCCTGCCCTTCCCGCTCGGCGCGACCTGGGATGGCCTGGGGGTGAACTTTGCTCTGTTCTCCGCCAACGCCACCAAGGTTGAACTGTGCATCTTCGATGATGCCGGCGAGGTCGAACTCGAACGCATCGAGCTGCCGGAATACACCGACGAGATCTACCACGGCTATTTACCCGACGCGCATCCGGGGCTGATCTACGGCTACCGGGTTTACGGCGCATACGACCCGGCCAACGGTCATCGTTTCAACCACAACAAACTGCTCATAGACCCGTACGCCAAACAACTCGTTGGTGAACTGAAATGGTCGGAAGCCCTGTTCGGCTACACCATCGGCCATCCCGACGCTGACCTCAGCTTCGACGAACGCGACAGCGCGCCCTTCGTGCCCAAGTGCAAAGTCATCGACCCGGCGCACACCTGGGGCAACGACCACCGTGTCAGCGTGCCATGGGATAAAACGATCATTTATGAGACCCACGTGCGCGGCATCAGCATGCGTCACCCATCGGTGCCAGAGAATGTGCGCGGCACGTTCGCCGGTTTGATGGTCGATGACGTGCTCGAACACATCCGCAAATTGGGCGTGTCCACCGTCGAGTTGCTGCCAATCCATGCCTTCGTCAACGATCAGCACTTGCTGCACAAAGGCATGACCAACTACTGGGGCTACAACAGCATCGCCTTCTTCGCCCCGGACCCGCGTTACCTCGCCAGCGGCAAGATCGCCGAGTTCAAGGAGATGGTTGCGCACCTGCACGAGGCCAATCTGGAAGTGATCCTCGACGTGGTCTACAACCACACCGCCGAGGGCAACGAGCAAGGCCCGACCCTGTCGATGCGCGGCATCGACAACGCCTCGTACTACCGACTGATGCCGGACGACAAGCGCTTCTACATCAACGATTCCGGCACCGGCAACACGCTGGATCTGAGCCACCCGTGTGTGCTGCAAATGGTCACCGACTCGCTGCGCTATTGGGCCAGCGAGATGCACGTCGACGGCTTCCGCTTCGATCTGGCGACCATTCTCGGGCGTTATCACGACGGTTTCGACGAGCGTCACAGCTTCCTCGTTGCCTGCCGGCAGGACCCGGTGCTGCGTCAGGTGAAAATGATTGCCGAGCCGTGGGACTGCGGCCCCGGTGGCTACCAGGTCGGTAACTTCCCGCCGGGCTGGGTCGAGTGGAACGACAAGTTCCGCGACACCGTGCGCGCCTTCTGGAAAGGCGATGACGGCCAGGTCGCCGACTTCGCCAGCCGCATGACCGCGTCTGGCGAGATGTTCAATCAGCGTGGACGGCGGCCGTATTCGTCAGTGAACTTCATCACTGCTCACGACGGTTTTACCCTCAACGATCTGGTGTCGTACAACGACAAGCACAACGAAGCCAACGACGAAAACAATCAGGACGGCAGCAACAATAATCTGTCGTGGAACCACGGCGTCGAAGGCCCGACCGACGATCCCGAAATCAATGCGCTGCGCCATCGGCAGATGCGCAACTTCTTCGCCACCCTGCTGCTCGCCCAGGGCACGCCAATGATTGTCGCTGGCGACGAATTCGCCCGGACTCAGGACGGCAACAACAACGCGTACTGCCAGGACAGCGAAATTGGCTGGGTCAACTGGGACCTGAGCGAGGACGGCAAAGCGCTGCTGAAATTCGTCAAACGCCTGATCAAGTTGCGTCTCGCCTACCCGATCCTGCGCCGTGGGCGCTTTCTGGTCGGCGAGTACAACGAGGACATCGGCGTCAAGGACGTGACCTGGCTCGCCCCCGACGCCACCGAGATGACCACCGAACACTGGCATGACGCCCATAACCGTTGCCTGGGCATGCTGCTTGATGGCCGCGCACAGGAAACCGGGATTCGCCGCAAGGGCGCCGACGCGACCCTGCTGCTGGTGGTCAACGCCCATCACGACATCGTCAATTTCACCTTGCCGGAAGTCCCGGAAGGCAGTTTCTGGACGTGCATGGTCGACACCAATCAGCCATCGATTCGCGGTCAGGAGCGCTTCGATTTCGGCCACGAATATTCGGTCACTGGCCGCTCGTTGCTGCTGTTTGAACTGCACCGCGAAGAAGAAGATTGATATGGAACTGCAGAACTATCTCGCTCGCCGGCCACCCGACTACGCCAATACCGTAGCGCTAGGCGGTTGCCTGCGGGCGATGGTCGAGGCCGGACTGGATCGTTTGCCGTTGCCGGGCAGTGGCCACACGCTGGAACGCTTGCGCCATCTGGCCGATGTCGGCGGGCATGATCTGGGCTTGTGCAAGCTCTACGAAGGTCACACCGACGCGCTGGCGATCATCGAGCAATTGGGTGGTTCGCCAACGCCCGGCAGCACTTGGGGCATGTGGGCCGCAGAACCGCCGCAGGCGCGAGTGCAGGTGCGCCCCGCCGGGCACATGGTGGCGCTGCACGGGCGCAAGGCCTGGTGTTCCGGCGCGGCGGTGCTCAGCCATGCGCTGCTTACCGCGTGGGATGCCGATGATCAGCAGCAACTGGTGGCGGTCGCACTTGATCAACCGAGCGTGACCATCACCGATCAAGGCTGGCAAGCGGTGGGCATGGCCGCCACCGGCAGCGTCGAAGTGTTGTTCGAGGGCGCCGAGGGTCAGGCCATCGGCAACCCCGGCGACTACCTGCAACGCCCGGGTTTCTGGCAAGGCGGGATCGGCATTGCCGCCTGCTGGTACGGCGCCGCGCGGCAGATTGCCGAGGCGCTGCGCCAACACTGCGCGCAACGCGAAGAGCCGCACGCCCTCGCCCATCTCGGCGCAGTCGATGCGGCATTGCAAGCGGCGGCCGATGTCCTGCGCTTCAGCGCGTTGCACATCGATGCGCATCCCGAAAACAACGCCGAACTGCTCGCCCGGCGCGCCCGCGCTGTGGTCGAACAGTCTGCCGAACAAGTGATCCGCGACGTCGGCCGCGCACTCGGTGCCGGGCCCTACTGCAAGGATCGGCATTTCGCCCGACTGCTCGCCGACCTGCCGGTATTCCTGCGCCAGAGCCACGCCGAGCGCGACCTCGCGGCCCTCGGCCAAATCGTTGCCGCGCAACCGAAAGAGGCATGGACGCTATGAACGCCGTCAAAAAAGATAATCCGATCGTCGGCCAAGGCACGTCACTGCACCAATGGCAGGGCTCGCGGCATCTGGCGCAACTGAAAAGCATCGACATTCTCGATCTGGTGCCACCGGGCTCGCGTGCTGTGATCATTGCCCCGCACCCTGACGACGAAGTGCTCGGCTGCGGCGGCTTGCTGCAACTGCTCGCCGCCGCTGGCCGCCCATTGCAGCTGATCTCTGTGACTGACGGCAGCGCCAGTCATCCCGGTTCCGAGCGCTGGCCCGTCGAGCGCCTAAGCGTGATCCGCCCACAGGAGTCCGCCGAAGCATTGCGGCGTCTCGGCGTGCCAATGCATCGTCTGAAATGGTTGCGCGGCGGCTTCAGTGATACGCAAGTGGCCGCTCAAGAACAGCAACTGTGCGAATTTATCGAGCGCCATCTGCGCCCTGACGATGTGGTCTTCACCACATGGTGCGAGGACGGCCATTGCGATCATGAAGCTGTCGGTCGCGCCAGTGCCGAGGCGGCGCGGAGAGTCGGTGCAACGTGCCATGAATTGCCCGTGTGGACGTGGCACTGGGCAACCCCGGAAGACGCCATCGTGCCGTGGCAACGGGCGCGCAAGATTCTGCTGTCGCCCGCACAGGTGGCGCGCAAACGCCATGCGGTTCACGCCTTCGCCAGTCAACTGGAAGGCGATCCAGCAGCGGGGCTTGATCCGGTGCTGGCGCCGTATGTGCTGGATCGCCTGCTGCAGCCATTCGAAGTGGTGTTCCTATGAGCGTCGAAGATCGTTACTTCGACGGTCTGTTCGCCGGCAGCGACGACCCGTGGGCCTTTCGCGAGCGCTGGTACGAACAACGCAAACGCGCAATCACCCTCGCCGCGTTGCCACGCCCGCACTATCGCTCGATTTTCGAAGCGGGCTGCGCCAACGCTGAGTTGAGCGCCGAACTGGCCACGCGTTGCGACCGGTTGCTGTGCTGTGATACGGCGAGCGCCGCGGTCAAACTGGCGACCACTCGACTGAGCCTGTTTGATCACGCGCAGGTGCGGCAAAGTCGCTTGCCGGGCGACTGGCCGGAGGAAAAATTCGACCTGATTGTATTTAGCGAGATCGGCTACTACCTCGATGGCAAGGATCTGACAGACGTGATCCACCGGATCAGTGATTGCCTGACGGCCGACGGGCAATTGCTCGCCTGCCATTGGCGTCCGCCCATTGATGGCTGCCCGCTGAACGCACGACAGGTGCACGACCTGATCCACGAGCAGTTGAAGCTGCCGCGTCTGGTCCTGCATCAGGAGGCGGATTTCATCCTCGAAGTCTGGAGCCGTGAGCCACGCTCCGTGGCCGCGCTGGAGGGATTGCGATGATTGGCATTCTGATCCCGGCGCACAACGAAGAAGACCTGCTCGATGAGTGCCTGAGCGCAGCAATGCGGGCGAGTCGCCACGGTTTGCTCGCCGGCGAGCGGGTTGAAGTGCTGGTGGTGCTCGACAGCTGCACCGACCGCTCGGCGCAAATCGTCGCCAACTACCCGGTGCTGAGCCTGCACATTGACGCCCGCAATGTCGGTCAGGCCCGTGCCGCCGGTGCTCAGGTGCTGCTGGAGCGCGGCGCCCGCTGGATCTCCTGCTCGGACGCCGACAGCCGCGTCGCCGATGACTGGCTGGTGGCTCAGCTCGGATTGGGCGCCGACGCGGTCTGCGGCACTGTCACGGTCGAACGCTGGCATGAGTCATTCGATGAGGCGGCTCAAATCCGCTACCACCGCCACTACCGCGCCTGCGATGGTCATCGGCATATCCACGGCGCCAATCTAGGCGTCAGCGCCGATGCCTATCGCTGGGCCGGCGGCTTTAAACCGCTGGCCTGCGACGAAGATGTGCAACTGGTGCGAGAGCTGGAACTGGTCGGCGCCAACATTGCCTGGAGTCATCGCCCGCAAGTCCATACCAGCGCGCGTTTCGACAGCCGCGCGCGCGGCGGATTTGGCGACTATTTGCGAGAATTAGCACAGATAGAGCAAAAAAATACGGATCAGATTGATCTGTGACGCGACGAACTGCATTACTTGAGCAATACTTTGCTGCGCGGCAATCCAGGGTTCGGAGCGTCGCACGGCAATCAACCAGCCTTCACGGGTCGGCCGCGGCAGATATTTTCATGACCACGGACACGACTGAGGGCGAGACCACACAAGGACGTCGCACCCATGAAACCGTTATCGCTCACCGAAAACAGTCCGTCGGCGCAAATCTGGAACAGCGCCCCGCAACTGGACAATATTCCCGTCATCAATACCCGCAGCCTCGTGCCGCCCGGCGCTCGCGCCGTAGTGATCGCCCCGCATCCCGGCGATGAAGTCGTCACTTGCGGCGGATTGCTGCAATTACTTTCAAGCCTCGGCCACCCGTTGCAGCTGCTGTCCATCACCGACGGCAGCGCCAGTCACCCCGGCTCACGGCAATGGTCGGAAAAACGCCTTAGCGTGTTTCGCCCGCAGGAAAGCGTCGAAGCCCTGCGCCGCCTCGGTCTGCCGATGCACAGCCTGAAATGGGTGCGCGGCGGTTTCACCGACAACGCTCTGAACGACCAACACACTCAGCTCACCGAATTCATCGGCCGCTACCTGCGCCCCGGCGACGTGGTGTTCAGCACCTGGCGCGGCGACCGCAACGACGATCATGAAGCGGTCGGTCGCGCCAGTGCCGAAGCCGCCGAACTGGCCGGTGCGACCTTCCACGACGTGCCGGTCTGGGCGTGGCACTGGCCGGAGCGCGATCAGAAACTGATCCCTTGGGAACGCGCCCGCAAACTGCGCCTCGACACCTGGACCGTTGCGCGCAAGAGCCACGCCACCCACGCGTACGCCAGCCAGCTCAAGGGCGAACCGGCCATCGGCATCGCGCCAATGTTGCCGCCGGTCATCCTTGAACGGATGCGTTTGCCCTACGAAATCGTTTTCGTCTGAATCACATGGCACACCCTGCCCCGGTTTTGAGGGCTGACGATGGCTCGGGCTGCGTGCGGAAGATCGCCCCGTAGAAACCCACCCGCACCTGTCAGGCTCGCCAAGTGCGTACCATCAATCAGTCGCGGCCCTCCAAGCGCCCCTCGAAGTTACGGACGCTGCAACCGGCTGCTCCGGTGCTCCAGATAATAAACAGGTAAAACAACCAGCAGACAAAGGGCCAAAACAATCAACCAGAAATCAGCAATTGCCAAGCTTTCACGCCTGTCATAGAGCCAGCCAAAGAACAACAGTCCGCTTGACAACCCCAGCATCGCGCTTAATGACGAACAGCCAAAGACAGTGCCTGTAGATTTCGAACCGACGAAATTCGCCAAATGGAAATCCACGATAAACATCAAGTAAACTTCAGCGAGGCTAAAAACGCAGATACCCGTAAAAAACCACAATAACGACCAGGGCGACGAACTGATACAAGACAATAAAAAAAACACCAGTGATAAAAGCAGGACACTAAAGCCATGAGCAACTTCAAGGTGATAATTGGCAATAAGACGTGCCACCGGCAATTGAAGAAAAACCACCAGGACCGCATTGAGTGCAAACATGAACGCGACCGAAGTTGCCGATTGCAACTCGACCAGATAGAGAGGAAAAATCAACTCGAACAGCGAAAAAAACAAGAAAAAACAAAAATTCGACACTAACAAAAATCTGATTTTCGGCAATCTCAACGGCGCAAAGAGTTGAAGATAACCTCCGTTTTCGCTAACCGGAGCCCGGAGTTTTAACCGCTTTAACACAAACATCTCAACCACAGCGACCAGGCCGTACACACCGCAGGTCGTCCAACAGATGGTTGAAAAGCTATAGGACGTGAAAAAAATCCCCACCAGTGGCCCAAGGGCAATACCGGCATTGATTGCCATATTGCGCAATGCAAACGAGAGAGCCTTATCCGCATCGATCTCTACCAGAATCGACTTTCCGGCGGTCTGAAACGCTGCCGCGCCTGAGCCTCCTGCCGCTGCTGCGATTGCCAGCAGCGTAAACGAATCGGCAATTCCCAAAATAAAAAACGACAGCGCTCTTAACCCAAGGCCCAGAAACAGAAACACACGTACATCGGTTTTATCGATAGCGATGCCAATGGGCAACGTGAGGCCACGTTGAGCGACTGATGAGATGATCAGCAGCAAACCTACATCAGCGGCACGTAAGCCCAGTGAATTGACCAAGTGGATTGCGTACAACGGTGTAACAAGATAGGTCCCCAAGGAAACCAGAAAGAGCCCACTGACAATATGATTACGGGGTGACTGTAGAGTGTGAGTTATCGAGCTCAACGCGTTAGTACTCCTGCAGACGTTTTATAAGTTGCGAGTACATGTCCTGGGTCAAGTGGAATGTTTCGATACACACCGGTGCGGGTTTGTCGATCGCCAAAGAGGCGACCAGATCGAGATCAAGGTAAACCGCATGGAACGACCATTTATCATTTATGCACGACACCTCTGAATCGACACATAGACGGCTTTGCGGAGCGTGTGGGTTTTTATGAAATTCATATCTCTCACGATCAAACGAAAGCCCCTCGCCTTGTGCTTTTGAATACGCCTCCTTCAATGTATGTATTTCAAAAAATGAGCGTCGCTGGTGAGTGGGTTCTTCACAAAGGATCGATCTAATTTCATCGTCGCCAAAAAAACGCGTCGCCACAGGAAAAAAATCAAATCCGGGGTTGAGCCATTCGATGTCCACGCCGAGTTCGCCGCTTTTTGAAAAGGCAATGGCAAAACAGTTTGATGTGTAGCTGACACTGAAACTTATGTCGTGCCCCACCACCCGGGGCTTGCCAAATGAATTTTTCTGGAAGCTGATATGTCTGGGATCGACATTGATGTAATGCCCGATCAGTAAACGGATACAACTGTGAGCGAGCCAATATCTGGTTTTCGACGCTTTGTCATGACGCCGCTGCCCGGCGGTGATTTCTTCCATGCTCAGCACAAACTCAACTGCACACCAAGCTTCGGGGCTTTGGATCTGGCAGTACCAGACATGAACGTTGTCACGGAGAGGTTTCACTTTTCATGCTCCTTGCAGGCCTCCCGCTTAAACTGCTTACTTCTCGGCGGTCAAAGCATAGTTGGAGATAGTGATCTGTTGCATCTGGGAGCTGCCCTCGATAATTTCCAGGGCTTTCGCATCGCGAAACAAGCGCTCCACACAAAAGTCGTCGCTCAAGCCATTTGCGCCATGCACTTGCAATGCACGTGCGGTGACACTAACGGCCGCTTTCGATGCTACGTACTTGGCAATGGTTGTTTCATAGCCGGCGTGGCATGAGCGGGCCATGCGTTGAGAGGCCGCACGTTCACACAACGCATGAGCGGCGTGAACCTCACTGGCAGCATCGCCGATCAAACCCTGGACCAATTGAAACTCGGCAAGCGGGCTACCGAACTGAGTGCGTTGTTGCGCGTAACCGATCATTTGTACCAGCGCTTCCCTGGCAACACCGCATGCGCCCCACGCCACGCTGTACCGTCCGTTATCAAGGGCAGACATCAGGAGCAACTGTCCCGAGCCCTCCGCGCCCAGTAATCGTGTGTTCGGCACAACCACCTCATCGAAAGTGATTTCTGCCAGGTGCGAAGCACGCTGAGAAAGCAGATTATTGATCGGCTCCACTCGTACCCCGGGAGCGCTGCGATCAATCAGAAAGGCTGACATTTGCTCGTCGCATTTTGCAAACACGAGAAAAACATCCGCGATTGCTCCAAAAGATATCCACTTCTTGGTGCCGGAGATAACGTAGTCAGCGCCGGACTTGCGATAGCGCGTCGCAATCCCTCGGGTATCCGAACCGTGAGCAGGTTCACTCACTGCAAACGAGGCAATCGTTTCGCCACTGACCAGAAGTGCAAACCAGTGGCGTTTTTGCTGTTCTGTCCCCCAGCGTGAAAGTGTCTCTGTGACCAGGGAACAATGCACAGTCAAGAGTGTTCTCGTCGAAGAGCAGGCTCGCCCGAGCAACTCGGTAAACAAGCCATATTCAAGGGCGTTCATTCCCAGGCCACCTTGCTCTCGAGAAATATTAATCCCCAGGTAACCATGCGATGCCAGTAGCTTTAGCAGGCTACGCGGCAGTTGCTGTGCCTTGTCGAACGCCGCCCCGTGAACATGTTCATCAATAAAGGTTTTCGCCGCCGCCAGAAAAATCTTGCCTTCGTCTGTAATCATGAGTCATCTCTGTTATGTATCCGAAGGGGCTGTGAACAGCCAATGCCACGGCTCATAGGCATAGCCGTAAATGTTGTCTCGGGGAAATGACATTGAGAAATTGAATTCATGCGCATTTTTTGTCAGCCAGCGAAAGGCTTCAGAGTGTTCAAAATCTTCTTCCAGATCGACAAAACCTGGTGCGCCAATATCGATTGCTCTTGCCGAGTGATGTTCACTGTATCCCGGTGGCGCATTGACCTTGAGAATGTCGTCTATCAACTGACCCCGGCCGAGCTTATTCCTTATTATCGTGGCCTGATAAGCAATACTTCGGTACGTTGACAGAGCGTAAATGTCAACACCCTGTACCGCCGCAGCGGACCGCATAGTGGTCCAGGCCTGAGCCGCGAACACATCCAGCAGATATTTCCTCTCAGTGAGTTTCCCTTCGATTTCCACCATTATCGCGGGCGGTAACCAGAGCGAAAGATGCTTTTCCTTGACGACATTACTGCCAATCTTGAACTCGTCAAAATACCGCGCTATTTCATCAGTATCGGATGCCATGATCGTGGTTTTCCTGGAGCTCAACACGCTGAGCTCTGCTAATTAAATCAACCAGGCGGTTTTCCACCTGATAACTGACTCAACACCTGCAAGGACAGCCAGGCCTGCGTCAATGAATAACTATGCCGCCTCTGCCACACGTCGAATATGTGGCTTGACGTCACCCGACATTTTCCTGTTTTCACTGTCCATCAGCGCACCCTCTGATTGCCCTGCCCCCAAGCTCTATACACACTTGCAATGTCCTGAATTTAAAGGGAAGCGACAACCTTCATATAATCGGGAAAGTCAGGAATCACACTCAAGTCATTACTCAATAATTTGACATCACCGCAGTCTTGCGACTCCTTGAAGTTAGCCAGGCCGTAGATAATCTGCATTATCCTGTTGCGCCCTGTCGGCTTGTACTCTGCCGTTAACTCAAGGCCCCGACTCGCTGCATACTTCATAACATAAGTCAGAAGCTGAGCACCTACACCGCGACTCATGACCCGACAGGAAACCAGCAGCATTTTTACGCATAAAACATCTTCGCTATGCTCCAGCAACACAAGGCCTATTTTCCCATAGGAGCCGTATCTATCCGCCAGCTCGCAAACCAACAATAGGTGGTCGGGCGAATGACAAAAGGCTTTAAGCTGATCGTAATCGTAAGTTACGCCGGTTGCGTTTAACTGGTTAGTCCTTATGGTTAACTCTTCAGCTCTTTGCAAGTCTGACTCTACGGCGACGGATATGATCAACTGCATATTCAAGGTGGCCAGGAATTCGTCGCTGGGGCCTTGAAAATCCCGTTCCGCGCAATCACGCACCTGCTGTTCAAGGTATCGTTGACGCCTTGTCGCGCTCTCCACGGTAATGAAATCAGGCATGAGCATGGGCGATTGCAGGAGCTGCAAATAGTGCTCAGCATCAAAGCAGTGCACCTCGGGACAGGCCGCCTTTACTTCGTCGCGCTCAAACGTCTGATCATCAACCAGCATGAACGTGTCGAGACCGATATTTAATTTTTCGCTCAGGCGCTTTATCGAAGATGACTTCGTATTCCAGTTGATTTGCGGAAACAAAAAATAATCCGACAGCTCATATTTTCGAATAATCGTTTGTGCGAACTCTGCGTCATTTTTACTGGCGATTGACTGTAGAATTCCGCGAGCATCCAGCGCTTTGACGATGTCTACAATATGTAGCTTCAAAGATACTTCAGGGTCTTCCGAAAGCACACCGTGCCACAGGGTTTCGTCCAGATCCCAAACGACACATTTGATTTTTTTTTGCGAAGACAAGTCAACGCCCTCCCAAATACTGTCTGGCGAAGGTTTCCAGCTGATTAAACCGGAAGACATCGGCAATTGAAATTTTAATATCGAATCTTTTCTTTAATTTATACAGCAGTTGAATCGCCAGCAGAGAGTTGCCGCCCTGTTCAAAGAAATTCTTTTCGTAATTGATAACGGACTCATCCACGGACAGCACCTCCGCCCACAAAGATGCCAGTTCAATGACTTTAGCCGGCGCCCTCGGACCTGATCGGTTAACCGGCGACATTGGTTTGACCCGAGGCGCAGGCAAAGCCTTTTTGTCCAGTTTGCCAGAGGGAGAGATCGGAAACGCCTCGCAACCAATAAAGTGTTCAGGAACCATTGAGACTGGCAAGCAGCCGATACAGTGCTCCCTTACATCGACAGGCACCGTCGGACGTATCCAGGCACATAAACTTGCCACCCCATCCACGTTGCGGACGTCCACCACAGCCTCTTGAACGGCAGGATGTTGCAGTAGCTTCTCGGTAATCTCCACAGGCTGGATGCGGACTCCACGAATCTTGATTTGGTCATCCCTCCTGCCGAGAAAGTAAAAGTTTCCGTCACTTCCCAACCGGACTTCATCGCCCGTTTTATATAATCTCTGGGCACTGGAAACGTGTTGATATGGATTAGTGACAAACGAGGCATCTGTCATCAGCGAGTCATTCCAATAGCCAATCCCCACGCAGGCACCGCCTAAATATAATTCTCCTGTTGTTCCAGGCGGACATAAACGCTGACGCTGATCCAGAACCAGTGCCGTGACATTGGGAATAGGCCGTCCAATCGGATACGGTGGCACGGCATTGGTCAGATTACTGAAAATGCAGCCGATTGACGCTTCTGTCGGACCGTAGACATTGAGCAAAGTCACCTGCGGATATTTCGCGGTAAAACGCTTCGTCGCAGTACCTTGTAATGACTCGCCCCCCAGAATCAGATACCTGAGCGAGGCGAGTTCAGCCAGCGGTCGATTGGCCTTTATCAGTTGCTGCACAACGACATCAAATACCGAAGGCACGAAATCAATGATATTGACCTTGTACTTGTAGATGCCTAGTAGCAAGCGTTCTACATCAAATGCCAGGTTTTCTGTGGGAATGAAAGCTTGCCCGCCTACGGTTAACGGCCAGAGCAACTGCCAAACCGAGCTGTCGTAAATATGCGAGGTGGTTTGTAACGTTATCGGCTTTTGCCCTTCCATCAGCCCATGGGACATCCAGTCAAAACGGTTGCTGATACCCCGTTGCGCGATCACAGCCAGCTTGGGTGTACCGGTTGAGCCGGAGGTGAAAATCCCATAAACAGGTGCGTCACCGTTGTATTGTACAGATGCGATGGGTGAAGCCATTGCCATCGCGGACTGGTGCAGCGGCAGGCGGATGACGTGGTAGTCCTCGCCAGGCTGCGTGTGGAAGTTCGCGGCGCCAACGACCACCCGGGTTTCACATCGTCGGATGGCGTCAAGGATTCTGGTTTCTGGCCAGTTCGCTTCAATCGGTACAAATCCCGCCCCCATCTTGTTGATGGCTAACCATGCAGACACAACGTAGCGGCTTTCCGAAGAAACAACCGGTATCAGTTGCCCCGCGGTGACGCCAGCCCCTTTCAATGCTTGCGCAAGTGCCGAGACTTCAGCGTCAAGTTGCGCGTAAGTCAGATCGCCTTCGGGAGACCAGATCGCGATGGTATCGGGTTGGCTATGGACGTATCGCGAGTAGCACTCGTAGACGGACAGCGGGTTCTCACCCCGCGTTTCTGTCGGCTCCATGTACTCCAGAAGGCTGTTGACCTGTGCGTCGCTCAGCATCGGCAGTCCACACAGACGCGAGTTACGGTTGATGACGATACCGGTCAATAGCCGACTGAAGTAATCCACATATCTCGCAATTGTGTCTGGCGAAAACATCTCTTTTGAGTACTCAAGCTCGCACTCGATGTCACTTCCATCCTCATAGATCGTGAGGCACAGGTCACCGAGAACCGTCGGTTGGTTCAGACGCAGATCATCGGTTTTTATCTGTTGCGGATTGAGCCTTAGCTCAGGTCGCTTCTGCACCGACAACATGACGTTAAACAGATGGCTCGAAATAGCCTCAGGGTCAACCTTCAGGGTTGTCGAGAGATGAGAAACGGGATACTTCTGGTGTTCCAGCGATAACGCGACTGACCGTTTCACCTCCGAGACAAAGTCGGCGAGCATCAGATCTTCATTTATTCTGATGCGTACAAGTACCGGGTTTACGAAGGTACCCACCATATGTTCAGTGTCTGAGGACGATCGTCCCGACGCGGGACTGGCAACGGCGAAATCATCCTGGTTCGAGCATCTGGACAGCATCAGTGCAAAGGCACACAGATAAAGAACGTAGGGAGTTACAGCGTACGCAGAGGCCGTGTTCTTGAGCTCGGCGAGCGTCTCTGGCGGCAGTGTGAATCGATGCGATGCTGCATTGAATGTTTTGCGTTGCGGCCTGGAGAAGTCGCCCGGCAACTCCAGCGGTTGTAAATCCGAAAGATGCCTGGACCACCATTTTTTATGCTGCTCATAGTCAGTACTGATCATCCACTGACGCTGCAGACTGATGTATTCAACGTAGGATTTTGCCGGTGCCAGTGCTGGCGTTTTTTCACCGCAAATCAGCGCAGCATAAATAGATTGCAGGTCCTTGAACAAGATATTCACAGCAACGCCATCAACAGCAAGATGGTGCAACCCAATAAGCAAGTGATGACTCCTAGGCCCTGTCGAAATCAACGTTGGCTTCAAAAGAGCAAAATGGATATCACCCATCCGATTGGAGGCAAGCACAGCGATTTCTTCAGCAAGCACGGACTGAAGATCGGCTACAGATTCAATGACATTGAGGTCGACGCTGGTTCGCTTTACATCTCGTACCGTTTGAAGAGGAATACCATCATGAGCGGTAACCATTATCCTCAGACAATCGTGCCGCTCAATCAGCATCTTGAAGGCACGCGAGAGGTTTTCAGTATCAAGCGCCCCCTCAAGCCTGAACCCATATACAAGGGTGTATAAGCTTTCGCCAGATGACAAAAATTGCGAAGCCCATATCTGCTCCTGAGAGAACGAAAGCGGTACGCTGTGCTCTGCGGTCAGTGCGTGTTGGCGAACCTTTTTTTGCCGTGGGGAGTTGTCAATCATTGATGACACTTGGCGCAACGTGAGCGCATCAAAAAAAGCCGCAAGAGACAGTTGTACATCGAAGTGGTCTCTGATCATTGACAGTAATCTGCTGGCGATCAGTGAGTCTCCGCCAGCAGCAAAAAAGTTGCTGTCAATGTCAATCCACCCCCCAATTTCCTGCCTGCAGATTTCAAGCACACAATCCTCAGTTTCCGTCAGAACGCCGACACCGCTGATCGACGGCGTTGGTGCTTCGAGAAACAGATTTTTCAATACAGTCAGGCGGTCGATCTTTGCGCTTAACGTCAGCGGTAAAGAGTCAACGGTTACGATGTTATGCGGAAGCATATAAGGCGGGAGCGCGAGCTTGAGCTGGGAGAGCATCTCCGCTGTAGACGAAGGCGTGTTGTCGTCACGTGTAACCACAGCCACTAACGATTCAAGACCTGTGCTGAATCTGTATTTAACGACTGCTGCTTCTCTGACACCGTCGAGCCGACGTAATGCCGACTCCACCTCTGCGGCTTCAATACGATGTCCTCGCAGTTTTATCTGGTTATCCTTACGCCCGAGGTGCAGATAGCTGCCATCGTCCAGCTTTCTGGCCAGATCACCGGTGTAATAAAGCCGTTGGCTGCGGTGATTAACCTTGGCGAATGCTTTCTCATTGTTTGCCCGGTCGTTCCAGTAACCCAGCGCAAGGTTCTCGCTGCATAACACCAGCTCGCCTTCATCTTCCACTGCTCTATGCAGCGAATCCACCAGCAGGATTTCCATGCCTTCGACAGGTTTCCCTACGCTCAGCAGGCCTTCTGGAACGCTATCTTTTTGACTGTAATGTGCCTGCAGAGCAAGTGTAGATTCAGTCGGTCCCAAGCCATTGACGAGCACCGCGTCTTTACTGAACAGTTTTTTGAAGTTTAAGAAGTCGGTGCCATAAGCGGCTTCTCCTCCCAACACAACTTTGCGCACGCTTGGGAAATTGACTCCCTTGGGAGTGACGGCACAGAGTCCTCTGAAAAGGGTTGGCGTAGAGTGATATAGCGTAATTTCATGTTCATTCAACCAGGCGGGGAGCGCTTCTACCCCCGTCGTGCGGACATCGAAAACATACAATGTGGCGCCCGAGGTCAACGCGGCAAAAATATCCATTAATCCGGCGTCGACGCCGACCGCTGGCAATAGGGACAGGCGATCGTGACAGGAAATATCCAGGGCGTTTTTGTAGATATCAATCTGGCGCATCAGATTGCGGTGACTCTGAAAGACCCCTTTGGGTGCGCCGGTCGATCCAGACGTGTACATAATGTACGCCGTACTGCTCACCTCTTTTGGTTCAACTATCTGCTGAGGTTTCTGCGTGCACAGCACTATCTGCGAGTCACTTTTCAATAGCGACGTGGCCCGCGCGTACAGCGCCTCATCCGTCACTACGAGGTCAATTTCGGCGTGTTGCACCATTTCCCGAAGGTAGGCATCAGGATGAGAAACATCGAGAGTCACCCAGGTCTTACCCGCATGGATCGTCGCCAAAATACCTGATATCGCCTGCGACCGGTGTTCGAAAAAAACCCCAACGTTGCCTGAGGTACTAACTCCCTGCGCAGCAATACATGCCCCTAATGCGGCTACGTGATCAAATAATTCGGTATAACTCCATGTATCAATCTCATCAACCAAGGCTAATTGTTCAGGTCGGTTGATAACTTGAACTCGCAATTGGTCCAGAACATTAGAGGCGCCGATATCACATTGCCGCTCCGTCATTGCATCTTCCCTGATCAATTATTATTGAATAACTCTACAAATCATGAAGTACTACGCCAATCACATTCACAGCATCAATAAAACTCAAACGCTCTAGCAAAACCGCGTATTTGATCCACAACCGCGCGCGCATTTTCTTCTTTCAGCACTGAGTGATGATCTCCCGGACAAACCACCTCGGTTATGCCATCAGAAAAACAACGGTCCCAGCCCAGTGCTTTAACTGACGTAGCGCAAGCTTGATCCTCGGCGCGAATAAATAAACTATATCGTCCACGCCGAGTGGGGACGCGATAACTAATTAAAGCCGTTGAATTGGCCAGGTAGACCGCAAACAACGTTCGCAACAATGCTATTGACTGAATACCGCTAACGAAAGAAGCCTGCTCCAGCATTGTCGCCATACAGGACCCATCGATTAACGCGTTCGGTGAAACCGCAGATTGATAATCTTCCGCGGTCTGCTCACGCGCCATTGCTTCGACAAAACCCGACATGACCTCGTGCAAGTCAACGCCGCCGGCATCCTTGTGCAACATTTTTTGCGAATCAATTATTACCAGCAAGGCCGCAACCCCTCTGGCTCTCAAGTTCGCAACCGTTTCGTGCGCAATAAGCGCTGCGAATGACCACCCGATTACAATGCAAGTGCGTTTCCCAAAGGAGTCAAAGATACCCTGCGCATAATCGGCCCCCATGGCGCTGACAGATAGTTCCGGCAATGCTTGTCCATCAACGCCTTTCGCTTCAACCCCCCATAGCTCTTCACCGGAGTCTAGAAAGCCGCAAAGATGCCGATACGGCTCGATGAAACCGCTCAACGCATGAATACAGATCCACACGGGGCCCTGGCCACCTGGTTTCATATTCACCCAGTGGCTAAACTTTGAATGGCTAGACATTGTTCAGCCCTCCTCCCTGAACTAAGTGCAGCCGATCACGCGGCTTTTTTTCTATCAATGAACTGCGAAACCGCTTCGATACTGCAGAGGTTAGCCGGTGAGATATCGCTACCGTCGACGACGATGTTGAAGGTGGATTCTATCCATTGGATCAACGACAACGCCCTCAATGAGTTCATACGGCCCGAGGAGAACAGTTCATCGGTCGCTTCGACATGTTCGATCCCGGATAACTCACATATATAGTCAGTGACTTTTTTCTGCACACTATTGTTCATCATGAAGCCTCGCTATCAGTACTTATAGAAACCCGACTTGGTCTTGACACCCAGCTCACCCCTGGAGACTTTATCCTTCAACAGTTGCTTCGGCTCATAAATCTCGTTGTTCAGGCTTTCCTTCAGCACGATCAAGCTGTCAGCAATTACATCAAGACCAATCAAGTCCGCAGTGGCCAGTGGGCCGGTTTTATGACCGAGGCATTTTTCGAATAAATTATCCACTTGCTTGCAATCGGCTACTTGCTCTTCAACGACACCAATAGCTTCGTTGATTGCAAGCATCAATACTCGATTGATGACAAAGCCTGGCGAATCGTTTACCACTTCACAGTTTTTCCCGAGTCGCTTCAACACGGTGACAGTGGCATCCACTGTGGCTTGGGTTGTACGTGACCCTTTTGTAACTTCTACGAAATCACGCAAAGACGCCGGGTTCATGAAGTGGACCCCCAGGACCTGTTCCGGGCGGGAGGTGAATCCGGCTAGAACCTCAATTTCAATGCACGATGTATTCGAGGCAAAGATCGTTTCCTTGCCACAAACCACATCTAACTCCTGAAAAATCTGCTGTTTGACGGAGCGTCGCTCGGTCGCACACTCAAATACGATATCGGCTCTTTCAACTGAGTCCAGGTTGTGACGAATATCAATTTTTTCAAGGAGCCCCTGCACAGTGCCAACGTGTTCTGTTTTGGCTCTGTCCAACAACGTGGTCAACTGAAATGCTGTTCGTAGCTTCTCGACCGCAGACTTTCGGGCCCCTTCATCACTTTCAACCATGATGACCCTGAAACCCGCCAGCGCGGCATTTACCGCGACGCCAGAGCCCATGGTGCCCGCACCGATAACGCCGATAATTTCCATTTAATCGAGTCTCTTAGATTTCGTAACCCATTGTCTTGGCGAGTGCGATTGTCTTACTGCTGAACTGATAGTGCTGCGGTTGATCTTTCCAGCGAGAGGCAAATGTTTTTTCTATCGCCTGATGCTCATGGAAATTAGGATCCCCTGCGCCATCGATCATTCGCGCGCCTGAATAGGGATCGAGCACAGCCGGGTGAAAGGCAACGCCAAGGAACTCGCAGGTCCGACGCATTGCCACTTCGGCGTTCTCGACCAGGTCTTCATAACGCAAGATGATATGGCTGTCGGGAAGCGAGCTGACAAAGTTCATGATGTTGCTGTAATAGCGGAACCAGTGGTCCTCCGCCTGGGCAAACGGATCAGCCCAGCGATTTGTCGCAATGGCGCCAATACGGTTACGAACGTAAGACTCCATGACGGCACCGGGATGTCTTGTTAATACGACGAACCTGGAAGACTCAAACATATCAAGTGCACTTCTGAGTATGTCCGGGTCTCCCGCATAATCTGGAGATTTATCTACCAGTAACCGAGGAGCAGCCTGCGTCTGCATCAGTGCGAATGCTTGCGAAATCGAACTGTTGTTGGCCACCAGCTCTTTGACTTTTTCATCCGCTTCAGAGGGACCAATGTGATAAAGCTCCATTAATGCTCTCTGCAATCCCTTGCCAAAATGCTCTGATTGCAGATGTTCATTCCTCGCCTTCACGGTTGGATATCCCAGCAAATGCAACTCGGGCGGACAGAATAATTGGGGATGCCCGGCAAGCATGACCCGCAACAATGTCGAGCCAGAGCGTGCCGATGAAAGAATGAAGGCTGCCTGAGGGTTCTTGCCCCGGATCAAATGCTCGGAAGCAGACGACAAGACCGCCGGCACGGCTGAACGGGTTGTTTCTGAAGCGGCTGTGCCAGCCCCGGCAAGTGCGATACTTTCGCTAAAGACAACTGAGTTCACCAGCTCACACAGTGATGCAAGCGTATCTCGCCCCGTAAGCTCATGAGCATAGACCGGACGCCCGAGATCATGTTTCAGAACTCTCGTAAGATCAGCGATCAGAGCGTCATAACCCTTGATCTTTGCCGTATCCACAGACGCAATTTCATCGGAAAGCCGCCTTAAGACACTCAGCACATATTCTCTGGTCAAATCAGCACGATCTTCTTTGCAAGCATCCACAATCGCTTTTGCCACTGCCCCTTTAATC
This sequence comes from Pseudomonas sp. NPDC087598, assembly GCF_044743525.1. Taxonomy (NCBI): domain Bacteria; kingdom Pseudomonadati; phylum Pseudomonadota; class Gammaproteobacteria; order Pseudomonadales; family Pseudomonadaceae; genus Pseudomonas; species Pseudomonas sp. NPDC087598. Next base: position 124,685 of record NZ_JBIUWQ010000002.1, read on the forward strand.
ACAAGGTCATTACGTTGCATATGGATGCTTTTCGCAACGAACTGTGAGAGTTCGTCGATCGTTGGATGAGCGCGTAAATCACCGACATTCAGGCTCACCTGAAGCGACTCTCTTATGTAATAGAGCAGTTGAACGGCCAGCAGTGAATGCCCGCCCATCTCATAAAAATGGCTGCGGCCGGATAAATTATTATTACCAAACGCTCGCTGCCATATTTTCAGAATAATGTCGTAGACCGCTGAACTCCCGGCGTCTTTACCCACTGGCAAGCTGCCGACAGTTTCAAGACTGCTTTTTTCAGATCGTACTTGCGCAGCCGGAGCCCGGAAGGAGTCTCTGTTACTGGCGCCACTTGGCGATATCGCATGCCGTTTACGGCTATAGGGGTAAGTCGGCAGGGAGACTCTGCGTGGTTTATCGCGCCGCTCCAGCCCCGGCCAGTTTACCTCCACCCCTGCGCCCCAGAGAGTGCCCAGAGCCGCGAGCCATTGCCCATAGACGTCAGCCTGGATGGTTTTATCAAAGGATGTCAGGCAATTTACGGCGTTCTCGGGATTTATCAATTTCGCAAGATCTGCCAAATAACCTGCAGCGCCAAGCTCGACATAAACGGTATTTTGCTCTCGCGCCAGCGTCTTCAACGATTCCAGGTACTGCACGGGTGAAGACAAGTGATCTGCCCAATAGCCCGTGCTGTTTACCTGATCGTCGGTAATCCAGTCGCCGGTGACATTTGAAATGAACGGAACTTCAGGTGCCTGCCTGTCATACATGCCCACTATCGACTCCAGCGCGCCTGACGCCGGAGACATCCATTGCGTATGGAAGGCATGCTGGGACTGAATAACGTTGTAGAACACTCTGTCTTCTTTCAGCTTCCCCAGTACATCATTGATAGCGGACTCACAGCCTGCAATCACGCAAAGATTCGTCGCGTTTTCCGCAGCTATCGACACATTTTCATTGCAGTAACCGAGCAGTTGTTCATACGGCAATGCCACCGCCACCATCCTGCCTTTCGACTGCTTATCTATCAACCCGGCTCTTTTCGCTACCAGCCTCAACGCGTCTTCTCTGGAAAATACACCCGCCAAGGTGGCTGCCACGTATTCACCCAGGCTGTAACCAACAAGGCAGGATGGCTTTATACCTACAGATGCCCAGAGATCTGCGAAGCCCAGTTGAATACAGAAAATGAGGGGGTGAGCATAGGTAACATCCAGCATTGAATTGACGGACTGGCTGTCACTCCACCCCAGAGACTGCGTTGTTTCTGGTTGGCCAATGCTGCACAAGACCTGCATCAAATCGGTTTCGAGTTCGCTGTTGACGATTCTGAAGCTGTCTTCCAGGCTTTTCCTGAAAATGTCTGACTTGCCACACAACCTGACGGCCAATGAAAAGTCGTTGACCCCAAGACCCGGACACAGAAAGACAACCTTGTCCCGGCGTTCCCCAGCGTCGAATGATTTCACTCCGGGCACTTCCCGCTGAACCAGTTTCGTCAGTAAATCATCAGTCGATTCGGCAACTATTCTTCGCCGATATTCAAAGGCCTGACGCCCGACCTGCAGGGTGTTAGCGATGTCGGCCAAACTCGATTTCAAGGGTGACCGCAGGAAAGCAACCAATCTTTCCGTGATATTTTCCAGCGCCGCCGGAGACTTTGCTGCCAGCACAATAAGTTCTGGGCCCGTCGCTGCCGGCATCGGTTGCAGGGGAGCGTCGGCGGCCTCAAGAATACAATGTACGTTGGTCCCCCCCATTCCCGTGGCGTGAACGGCTGCCTTGTATTTAGTGCGCCACGGCTGCCGCTGTGTGTTGACAACAAAAGGTGTTTCGGAGAAATCGATCAGTGGATTAGGCGTTTGATAGTTGATACTCGGGACAAGCTCTTTGTGGTACAGGCAAAGAGTAACTTTAACCAGCCCCATCAAGCCGGCGGAGGTGTCGGTATGACCTATATTTGATTTGATCGACCCTATCGCTATTTTTTCATCTGTCGCTGTGTAGGCTTCAGCAAGCGCACTCAATTCTATCGGGTCGCCGATGACCGTCGCGGAGCCGTGCGTTTCAATATATCGAATCTCATCCGGGCTGACTCCCGCCATTTCCAGCGCGGTGCACGCAACGTCTTTCTGACCATCGACACTGGGTGCGGTAAAGCTACTCTTGCGGCCACCGTCATTGTTGGCGGCGCTTGCAGCAATGACTGCATAAATCCTGTCGTTGTCCTCAATTGCCTTATCCAGAGGCTTCAAAACAATCGCTACGACCGCGTCGCTGCTGACCGTCCCGTTAGCCTGGGCATCAAAAGGCCGGCATTTGCCATCTATGGACATGACTCCGCCCGATACTGCCAGACGGCCTTGGCGAGCAGGCCACGAAATGGCCGATGAACAAACCAGTGCCATGGATGACTCGCCATTGCGAACATGCTGGCACGCCATGTGCACCGCCAGGAGTGAACTCGAACAGGCCGACTTCACCAGTACACTCTGGCCTTCCAGGCCCAACTTGTTGGCGATTCGTAGCGGCACGAAATCGGCAAGTGTGCCGTCCAGCGTATAAGGCGCAGCCAGCACCTGCGGATCCAGTTCGCCCAACAGGAAATGCTCGTATTCAGAGCGACTGACCGATGCAAATACCGAAGTTTTTTCCCGGTAGGCCGGTTCGGCATAACCAGCATCTTCCAACGCCCCATAGGAACACTCGAGCGCCTGCCTCGCTTGAGGATCCATCAGATCAGCCTCCAGGCCGGAAAACCCGAAGAAGGCAGAATCAAAATATTCCTCGCTACCTATCACGCCACGAACAGGTACGTATTGTTCATCATTGATTAGCGAGGCAGGTAGGCCTTGCTGCTCTAACTCTTCAAGTAGAAAGCGCTGGGTACCGGATTTACCTTCTGTGAGCATTTCCCACAATTGGTCAATATTTTCAGCCCCTGGAAAACGACCAAAAATCCCGATGATTGCAACTTTATCTTGCGCCACAGCCTACCCCGTAGTGAGTCCACTCTCGATAAAAAGGCAATATCAATCCCGCCACCCCGCAAACGGAGTTGATACAACACTTAAGAAGTCAAGTCGCGCGAGCCAGATCGGCAATAACACCGACGATATCGATATCAGCCATGCGCAACATTTTCGGATAGAGACTGTTCCTCATCAATCCAGGTATGGAATTGGCTTCGAGAAAGAATATGTTGCCGTCTTCGCTGACGATAAAGTCAAAACGGCACATATTGGAGAAGCCGACAGAGGAAAATAAAGACACGGAGATCGCCTTTAACTTATCTGTCAGTGGACTGTCAGCGACAAACTCCTTGACTACCGACCCCACGGTATTTTTTTCGACAAAACCAAAGAAGCCTTCCCGAGATGTAATGCGCACTACCGGAAGCGGCCGAATGCCACCATCCGTCGTTCTCAAACAACCAACCGTGTACTCCACGCCGCAAATATACTGCTGAACGAGCGCATCGTTACCGCCCTCATAAATTCTTTCCAGTTGAAGGCTTACAAGACTCTCATTACCTTCTAGCGTGGCATATCGTTCGGTATCAATGGAGCTTCCAGAGGCGTTGGGTTTAATCACAACAGCGCTATGCAGTCCGCCAAGACCCGGCAGCGAATAATCAAGATCTTCGCCACTCCTGAGCAGAGTTGATTGAGGTATCCGGAGCAAGGGGCAGACGCTACTTGCATAATGAGACATGTGAAACTTGCTCATCGACAGGCTTGATGCCAACGTCGAACCAAAACTCCCTCGCAACCCCACCAGCGCAGCTGCGCCCTGTAAATGGCCATCTTCGCCGTGACGGCCATGCAACAGATTCAGGAGATAACAATCGTCTTCTTTCCATCGACGAAGCGCTTGCGCATAAGACATCGGGGTGCTGGATTGCAGATAAGCAGCAGCGTCCATGCTTCTCTGAAAGGCGTGCTCATGGACTAAGCCTCGAACATCGACAAAATATACATTTCTGATCGCCACACGGCTGTCTTGCAAACACTCATAGACGTAGCTAAATGAGTCAACTGAGGCATCGTGTTCAGGAGAGTTCCCGCCGAATACAATGGAGATAACTGATGCGGCTTCCATGCTATTGCTCACCCGGGCTTCCTTGGTCGACTCACATCCAGTGACTCAATCGAGCATAACCATTAATCAAGGTGCACACCTATTGGTTTTTTAAATATGGCCACAAGCCGCTGATATGCAAGGGTTTAACGGCCTGAATTTACGATTGAAAGCAAATTTGCTTGCAATACAGTCAGTAGCGATGCAAAAGTGCCTCACCCTGCCCTTTGGACACTGCCTCACTTGGGTGACATACAATTTTCTTGTGAACTGCACACGCTGTTCAAGGTCATTTGATAAACCCAGCGCATGTCCGCCGCCGATGTCCACGCGCCAATGAATGCCTGGACAAACTTGTGTTCTTACAGATCTGCCGTATCCGTATACCATGGCCGTTCTGCCACACGGGTGACTTTTACAGCGATTACGTGTATGTGCGCGGTGCAGATGAATAATTACTCAACAGGAAGTTGATCAATACACATGTCAGCAAAATCTTGGTTTTCTAAAGAGCTAAAAGAGTCGCAACGCCCTCGCCTGTATTGTTTTTCTCACGCGGGTGGCAGCAGCGCCATGTATTTGCCATGGCGTACTCAATTGGGAGAGTGTGTTGAGGTGTGTGCGGTGCAACTCCCGGGTCGCGGCAACCGTTTTCTGGAACCTTCACTCGAGAACATGGAAGAACTGGTTGTCGCAATAACCGATGCTTTAGTGGAACAGCCGCCGGGCCCATTCAGTTTTTTCGGACATAGCATGGGTGCATTGCTTGCGTTCGAAGTCTGTCGACGCCTGGAGTCTCTGAGACTTCCATTACCCGAACGGCTTATCGTCTCTGGATGCGACTCCCCGCAACATCTTCTTCCGCCCAAGGGATTGAGCCGGATGCCCAACGCACAGTTAATCGACGAGCTTCACAATTATAATGGCACACCGCTGGAAGTCCTCAGAGACTCAGACTTGATGGCATTACTGCTGCCTGCCATTCGCGCTGACTTTTCCCTCATCGAGAATTACCAATATCAGCCAGGCTCACCGCTGACAGTCCCCATCATTGCTTTCGCAGGCCGCCAGGACGAGGGACGTATATCAAACGTGGAAAAATGGCAGCGTGAAACCACAGCAACGTTTCAGCTGCACTGGTTCGATGGCGATCATTTTTTTGTGCAGTCTGATAGCAAAAACGTCATTGCGCGGATTCTTGACGAAGTCAGATAGTCCGCGGTCCTCCTGCAGCTTGCTTATATAAAGATGCTTCAGTCCTACCAGCCGCTATTGTCCAAACGGCGCTTATCCTTATGAATTTTTTGTCTTACCTGTATCGGCGTTCCTGGCCGCGTCTGTTAGCTGCTGTCCTGGCCAGTGTGGCCGCTGGAGCAAGTGGCGTCGCGCTTATCGGAATGATCACCAAAAACGTTCCAGGCACGGCCGGCCAACTCGCAGCCCTGTTCTTTGGCGTGTGTGCGCTGCAACTGCTGACGCGTACGGTCTCTCAAGTGCTCCTGTTGAATTTGACCCAGGGTTCCATACTTGATATGCGCCTGGACATGAGTCGAAAGCTGCTCGCTGCACGCTTGCAACTACTCAATCAACAAGGCAAGTCTGAGTTGCTGACAATTTTGACCCGAGACGTCGAGTCACTCATTGCCGCCATGACCATCATCCCGATGGTGATGACCCATACGGCAGTGTTGCTTGGCTGTCTGGCTTACATGGCCTGGTTAGGGTGGGAGTTGTTCCTGGTGTTCCTGACGACCCTTGGCATCGGCGCGTTCACCTACCACTGGTTCAAGCGCCACACGTTGCGCCAACTCGTAGCATTGCGCGAAGAGATGGGACAGGTGTACGGACATTTCCATGACCTGATTGAAGGCAGGCGGGAACTGCAGTTGAACGTCAAACGTGGCCAGATGTTCATCAGTGATGTGTTAGGGCCTGATGCCGTAAAGCTCAAGCGGTCTTACGTAACGACTTACTCAAGGTTGGCACTGATCACGAACTTTGGCGACATATTGTTCTACCTGGTGATTGGCGGATTACTTTTTGTAGCGCCGCAATTCTTCAGCTACGACACCAGCGTATTAACTGCGTTTGCGATGATTGTGCTGTATCTCACTGCACCGCTGAGTACCGCCATGAATGCGATTCCAGTGATCACTGAGGGGGTGATTGCGTTTCGTCAAATTGGCAAACTCGACGCCATGCTCACGGACGACTGGCAACCAGACGCCACCCCCGCCAATCCATTTGCCAATGGTGCGCCATTTTCACTTGCGCTAAATGAAGTCCGTCACCATTACCTGGGAGACAGTGCCGATGACCGTTTCCTGCTTGGCCCGTTGAATCTGAACATCGGGCATGGCGAAATCCTCTTTATTATCGGCGGTAATGGCAGCGGCAAAACCACGCTGGCAATGTTACTACTAGGCCTCTACCTGCCGGAGCGCGGCAAGCTTAGTCTTAATGGCGTGGCGGTCAATGAGCAGAATGCCGTTCATTACCGCAGCCACTTCTCCGCCGTGTTCGCAGACTTCCACCTCTTCCGTCATCTGTTACTTGAGCCCTCGGAAGACAGCAGCGCACAAGCGGCTCACTACCTGAACAAGCTGGGTCTGGGCAAGAAAGTCCAGATTGTCGATGGCATGTTTTCCACGTTGAAGCTGTCCTCAGGCCAACGAAAACGCCTGGCCCTCATCTCGGCTTATCTGGAAGATCGCCCGGTTTACCTGTTTGACGAGTGGGCTGCAGATCAGGACCCAGTGTTCAAGCGTGTGTTCTACCATGAACTGCTGCCCGAACTACGGGCTCGCGGTAAAACCGTAATTGTGATCAGCCATGATGATGCTTACTTCTCGCAGGCCGACCGGATTATCCGCTTACAGGATGGGAAGCTGATTACGCAGGTGGTAAACGAAAGTCACGAAAACTGCATGTAGAGCGTCCAAACGCTTTCGCCGTGCAAAAACAAGCCCGGCCAACCGGCGTCTTCGATAAGAAGAACGCCTGTTGGCCGGGCTTTTTTACATCGTCTCAGCGAGTGGACAACGCGTCGGCTAGTGCAGCAATAGTCGGGTTACGGAATATGAGCTTGATCGGTAATGCGATGCCGGACTTGCTCGTCAGTTGCGAAGCCAGACGCACCGCGAGTAACGAGTCACCACCCAACGCGAAGAAGTTGTCTTCAATTCCAACCTGATCAATGGCCAAGAGGCCTTGCCAAATGTCGCATAACAGTTTTTCGGTTTCAGTGCGCGGCGCCAGGTAAGCATCCTGGCGTTGAGCAGCGACAGTAGCAGCAGGTTTTCGCCGTGCCCCGCCCACCCAATGCTCCCGTTCGGTATCGCTCATGACGAAGATCTGCGATGCAGGTTGAGTGGATTGCACTTCAAGTGCCTCCACCAGACCTGCCAAAGCTGCTTGCATGTACCCGATCACCTGATGCACGTCGACCGAGGCATCGAGTTGCAAGTCCAGGACGAATTCCTCGCCATAGTCATCTATCGCCAGATAGAGCGGGTAGTTAGTGCGCTCCTGACCGGTAATCACCTCAAATGCAGAGTTCGCCTGGGAGTGACGGCAGTTGAGCAGCGCGTTAAACAGGGGCGTCTCCGTTGGCTGATTCGCACAACGTTGAGCCAATGCCAGCGAGGCATGCTCATGCAGTAGCAGATCCAGCAGCGACTGGTGGGTTTGCATGACCAACTGCGTTGCATTCAGGTCATTGACTCTGATGCGAACCGGCAGCGTATTGATGAACAGACCCAAGGTACTTTCCGCGCCAACGGTGCCTTGCAAGCGTCCTGACACTACGGATCCGAACACAACATCGTCGTGCCCGGTGGCCTTTGCCATGACCATTGCCCAGGCGGAATGAAACAAGGTTGGCGGGGTCACCTGCATGTCCCTCGCTATCTTGCGTAACCGAGTACTGACTTGCGGCGCGACAGGCACCCTGGTTTCCACAACATGGGAGCCGTCGCCACGGATATCGGTCAGATTGAACAACGCGGGAGGAGCGACAAAATCACCTAGCATTTGCCTGAAGAATGGTTGGGCATGATTCGCGTCCCGATGCGCAACATGGGCGATGAACTCGCGGTAAGGTGCGGGGGCCTGTAGGCGATGAGCCTGGCCATCACGGAACTGTTGAATTTCTCGCTGGATGATCTCCATACCGACATGGTCGAAGGTAATGTGGTGAACACGGATCAATACCAGGTAATCATCGACCTCGGCGCCAGGCGCTACATGTACGGTCAACAGCGGCGCTCGCGAGACATCCATCTGTTGGTTTTCGGGGGCACTGAGCGCCTTCATGTAATCCAGTACGTCCTGATCGTCACGCGGCTCGACGAAAATGACGGGGAGTTTCACCTGACGACAGACCACCTGTACCGGTGTCGGTAATCCCGACCATAGAAATGCAGTACGCAATACATCATGCCGATCCAGCAGAAACTGCAAAGCTTCAAGGAACGAGTCCAGCGTCGCTTTCCCTTTCAGCGTAAACAGCGTGGGAATGACATAGGGGTCAATTTCACGGTTAAACAGGTGCTGAAACAGAATCCCTTCCTGTAACGGACCCAGCGGGTAAACGTCCTGAATGTTTGCGGCGCCTCCCGGGATTTGCGCAACGATAGTGGCGACCTCCTCTTCATTGAGCTCAACCAGGGTCAACATCTCGGGACGTATTTGCGTGCAACTCTCGGGAATGAGATTGGCCGGTGCTTTGAAAACAGCTTCGGCTTCATCGCCAGACTGAGTGATCGATGCAGCGAGATCGGCTAATTTGGGCATGGTAAATATCTGTCGTGCCGTCATCGCAATGTTTTCACGTTGCAGACTCGCAATGACCTGCATGACAAGCAGTGAATGACCACCGAGCTCGAAGAAGTTGTCCGAGGTGCCGACACGCTCGACCTCCAGTACGCTTTCCCAGACCGCGCAGAGCGCTCTTTCCATCGGCGTTCGCGGTGCTACGTAGTTGTCTTGCAGTGAGGCCGCGTCAAAGGCAGGCAATGCCTTTCGATCCACTTTGCCGTTTGCCGAAAGGGGCAACCGGTCAAGCATTACGAAGGCCGACGGCACCATGTATTCGGGCAGTGTTTTTGCCAGGTGCCCGCGCAGCGAATCAGTCACGTCGAGGTCTTTATCGTCTACTGCGGGATCAGCCTCATGCAGCACGACATAAGCCACCAGGCGGCCCTCACCGTCAACTGTCTGCGCGATTGCAGTGACGGTATCCTTGACTCGCTCATGGGCGTTGAGGGCGTTATCGATCTCTTCAAGTTCAATGCGGAAACCGCGAACTTTGACTTGAAAATCCTTGCGCCCAAGGAACTCGATGTTGCCATCGAGTTGCAGGCGCCCCAAGTCGCCGGTTTTGTACATCCGCTCAGCACTCAGCGGATGAATAATAAAACTGCTCGTTGTTTTCAACTCATCGCGCCAGTAACCCAACGCGACCCCCGCGCCGCCTATGTAAATCTCCCCGGCAACACCGTAAGGCGCCGGCCGCAGGTCGCTGCCGAATACAAACATGGTCTGGTTGGTGAGCACCTTGCCATAAGGCACGCTCTTGCCAATTTTCGAGAAGTCATCAATCGGATAAATACTGCTAAAAATCGACGCTTCAGTATTTCCACCTAAATTGAATTGTTCTGCGCGAGGAAATTGAGCCGCAATACGCGCGGGCAAATCCGTCGGTATTCTGTCCCCCGCCATCATGATCACTCGCAACGAGTGGTTGATGCCGTCGCGCGGCCCCAACGATGTCAGTAGTTGCATGTAAGCAGGAACCGTATTCCAGATAGTCACGGATTGAGTTTCTAGATAACGATGCAGTGCCAGCGCATCCTTGCCTTCACTGTCCCTGGCAAGTACGACGGTCCCGCCCACCGATAGAAGCCCGAAGATATCGAATACCGAGAGATCGAAGTTCAGATTCGAGAGGCCCAGGACGCTGTCTTCCGCGCCGATCGCAAACCGCAAGCACAGATCATCGACCGTGTTGGCCGCACCTTTATGGGGAACCATCACCCCTTTCGGCACCCCGGTTGAACCTGAAGTAAACAGGACGTAAGCAATGTCCCCGACATCGGTGTGAGTTTCCAGCCGACCAGCAGGTTCAACTGCTGCACTACGCTCGAAATCACTGTCGATGGTAATGACGGCAAGCGTTGATTCCGCCAACAGGCTTTGCGCAAGTTGCGCAGTTGTCACAACCTGAGCGACTTCGGCCAACTCCAGAAGCAAATGGATGCGCTCAACCGGCAAATGAGCATCGATCGGCAAATAGGCGGCGCCCGATCGCAATATGCCGAGCACGGCGACTATCTGTTCCCAGCCTTTTTCCATGACGATCGCGATCGGCTTATTGGTTTGGCAGCCGCCCTCGATCAGGCGATGCGCAAGCTTCGCACTCAACAATCCGAGTGTTTGGTAAGTCAGCGACTTGTCTGACGTTGCAACGGCAATCTTGCTTCCCCGCAGTTTCACTTGCTCAAGGAAGCGCGCGTGCAACAGGCGCGGTTGAAGGTCCGCCTTGAGCGCGTTGCCGGTCGACCCTATCGCCACCAGTTCCGCATACTCCGACTCGTCGAGCATGTTGGCCTCGAGCACACTTGCCTCTGGCGCGCTCGTCAACGAGGCCAGCAGTACTTCAAAATGACGCGCCATACGCTCGATGGTTCCGGCGTCAAATAGATCGGTATTGTATTCCCAAGCGAGTGACATCCCGTCTGGCTGCTCAGTGACGTACAACGTCAAATCGTATTTCGCGATCACGCCCCTCTGTGCCAAGGGACTGATGCTGATACCCGGCAGCGCAAGCGCGCTGGTTTCATGGTTTTGCAACACCAGCATGATCTGGAACAGCGCCGCATGATTCATATGACGACCAGGCTGCAGGCGTTCGACCACCAACTCAAATGGCACTTGTTGATGTGCATAGGCATCGAGAAGAACGCCTTTACTCTGCTCCAGCATGTTTACAAACGACGGTGTGTCGCAGAGATTGCTGCGCAACACCAAAGTGTTGGCGAAGAACCCGATCAGGTCGGCAATTTCCGATTGTTCCCGATTGGCAATCGGTGTGCCGACAACGATATCGGTCTCATTGCTATAACGCGAAAGAAGTACCGAAAAAGCTGCATGCAGTCCCATGAACAACGTCGCGCCCTGCGCTTGGCACAAACGGCTCAACGCTTCACCCGTGTGCGCGCTGATCCGGGACCTGGTTGTGGTGCCGGCAAAACTCTGGACGCGTGGACGGGGGCGATCAAAGGCAACCCCGTGCGCAACCGGCAGGTTCGCCAGTTGTTTCTCCCAATAGTTGATCTGTTTCTCCAGAGTCTCGCCTTTAAGCCAGTTGCGCTGCCAATGCGCATAATCGGCGTACTGCACTTGCAACGGGGCCAACGGGTTCTGTTGACCCCGTGCAAAAGCGTCGTACAGCGAACAAAACTCTTTGATCAGAACCGATACCGACCAGCCGTCCGAGGCGATGTGATGCATTGTCACCAGCAGCACATACTCATCGTTCGCGAGCTTGACCAGTCGCGCGCGGATCATCAGGTCCTTACCGAGATCGAAGGCGCTTTCAGCTTCTGCGCGTGCAATCAGCTCAAGTCGATGTTGCTGATCCAGACTGTTCAGACTTGTCAGATCAGTGTTCTCGATGTCCACTCGCGCGGCAGGTTGAATGACTTGAAAAAGTTGCCCGTCGTCATCTGCGCCAAAGCAAGTGCGCAAGCTTTCGTGCCGCTCGACAATGGTATCGAAGGCCCGATTCAAGGCAGCGATATCTATCCTGCCCGATAACCGAAGCGCACTGGGCATGTTGTAATGCGAGCTACCACCATCGATTTTGTCCAGTACCCACAATCGCTGCTGGGTAAACGACGGCATCATCTGTTGCTTACGTTCAACTCGAAGCAGAGCCGGCGGCCGGATCCCTGGATCAAATGTTACAAGCGCTTGCGCCAAGGCAGAGGGGGTCTGGGCGGTGAAGATGGTCTTGATCGGCAAAGCGATGTTGAACGTCTTGGCAATTCGGGAGACCAGCCGGGTTGCCGTCAGGGAATGCCCGCCCAACTGGAAGAAGTTGTCGCTCACACCAACACGATCAATCTCCAGCAGACTTTGCCAGATTTCACAGAGCAAACGCTCCGTTTCATTTCGGGGAGCGATGTAATGTTGCTCAAGTGCGGCAAACGACGGCTGCGGCAACGCTTTGCGATCGACTTTCCCGCCAGGAGTAAGAGGCAGGCTCTCCAGCAGAACAAACGCAGAAGGCAGCATATAGTCAGGCAATGTCTTGCCCAGGTAACCGCGAAGATCCTCAGCAATCGAGGTTTCGCATACTGATACGTCGCGCTCATTGAGAACCACATAGCCCAGCAGTTGCTTATCGCCGGCAGGCGTTTCTCCCGCCACCACAACCGCATCTTTGACATTGGCGTGCGCACCGAGGTGTTTCTCTATTTCACCCAGTTCGATACGGAAGCCGCGTATTTTGACCTGATGATCTATTCGCCCCAGGTATTCCAGGTTTCCATCTGCCTGCCAGCGAGCCAGGTCGCCGGTTTTATACATAAGCTCACTGCTGGCGGGATGACCGGCTACATGGAAGGGATTGGCGATGAAGACTTTTTGAGTCTGCTCCGGATTTTGCCAATAACCCTTGCCGACACAAGCACCGGCGAGATGCAACTCACCTGCAACTCCGATTGGAACCGGTGAAAGATGTTGATCAAGGACGTAGACGCTGACATTGCTTATCGGTTTGCCGATTGGAATGCGCGTCGGCGCGATGTCCGGGATGCGATAGAAAACAACGCCGATCGACGTTTCCGTCGGGCCATAGGCATTGATCAGATCAATCGCCGGGTAGGCTTTCTTGAATTTTCTGGCGGCAGCGACGACCATCGCCTCGCCCCCCACAACCAGTGCCTTCAAAGTGCGCAACGGCGCATCCGGCCAGCCTGTGCTCTCCAGTTCTTCCACAAATGCCGCGTACAACGCAGGCGTGAAGTCCGTCACCGTCACCGCGTTACGCGCTATCGACTCTATGAGGCTGCCGATATCGAAGCGTTGTTCCAGCCCGGGAATGAAGCAACTTCCCCCACTCATCAACGGCCAGAAAAACTGCCATACGCTTGAGTCGAAGCAATGGTGCGTGGTCTGCAAGACGACTTCATCGCGCGCCTTGAAGAAGCGGTCCATGAAAGCCAGCCTGTTGACGATGCCTCGGTGCAAATTGACCGCGCCCTTGGGTTCGCCCGTCGAGCCTGAAGTGTGGATGATATAAATGGCTGAATCCGCAGCCAGGTGCAGATCCGGGTTGTCGGACTGCGTGCTCGGGCACGTCAGGTCCACCACATGGGTGTTCCACCCATCAGTGAGATCCCGGGAAACAGACCGGTCCACCATCACGACCGGTGCCGCTAATCTGGCCAGGACGGCTCTGATTCTTTCCTTCGGCCAGTCCACATCAATCGGCGCGAAAGCAGCACCAGACTTCATGATTGCCATGCAAGCCAGGGGCACCTCGATACCGGCGCTCATCAATACCGGAACAGCATCACCAGGACCTGCGCCCGCGGCGATAAGTGCATGTGCCAAAGTGTTGGCCCGGTCGTTGAACTCTTCGTAGCTAACGCTGCAACGGTCGTTGAAGAACGCTTTTCTGTGGGGATGTTTCGAGACTTCGGCTTCGAAAAGCTGATGGACCAGTTTTTCCTGAGGAAAGCTCATGGTCGTCCTGTTCCACTCGACCAGGACCTGATGCTGTTGCGCGTCGTTCAGCATCTCAGCGCTGAAGACGCTGGCCTGCGGCCGTTCCAGCATGCTGGTGAGCAACGTATTAAAATCCAGAGACATGCGTTCGATCGTTTCGCTGTCGAACAGATCGCTGTTGTATTCCCAGTCGAGCAGCAGCCCCTCCGCGCTTTCACACGCGCTGAGCGTCAGATCGTATTTAGCGATGACCTCGGGCTGTTCCAACAGACTCAGGTCCAGTCCAGGCAATTGCAGTGTGCTTTGCTCAACGTTTTTCAGCAGCAGCATGATCTGGAATAACGTGCCGTGCGCAAGGCTTCGCTGCGGTTGCAGGCGCTCGACAATTTTTTCGAACGGTACCTGCTGGTGAGCATAAGCCTGCAGCAACGTTTCCTTGCTTTGGTCGATCAAACGGGTGAAGGACGGTTGGCCGGACAAATCAGTGCGCAGCACTAACGTGTTCACAAAGAAACCGATCAGTCCGGCGATTTCAGCTTGTTCGCGGTTGGCAATCGGACTCCCGACGACGATGTCATGCTCATTGCTGTAGCGTGACAAAAATGCGCAAAAAGCTGCATGCAGCCCCATGAACAGCGTCGCGCCCTGCGAGCGGCACAACCTGGCAAGTTGTGCGCTCACGTCGTTATTGAGCCTTGTTCCATGCACTCGGCCGGCATAGCTTTGTGCGCTCGGTCGCGGCCGGTCAAAAGGTAAGCTGTGCGTGAGGGGCAGATCAGCCAACTGCGTTTGCCAGTAGCGCAGCTGATCCTCCAGTACATCGCCTTGCAACACGTTGCGTTGCCACAGTGAATAATCGGCGTACTGAATCGCCAAGGGTTGCAGCGGATTGTCCCGGCCTTGCGTGTAAGCGGTATACAGGGCGCTGAATTCGCGAATCAGGAGGGTTGTCGACCAGGCGTCCGACGCAATGTGGTGCATGGTCACGAGCAAGACATGCTCGGTATCCGCTCGCTTTATCACGGTAGAGCGCAGCATCAAATCTGACGTCAAATCGAACGGCCGCTCAGCCTCTTCTTTCATCCACCTGGCAATGAGTCGTTGCTGCTCGCTTTCTTCAAGAGACGAAACATCCTTGAGCGTCACCGAGAACTCAGGCGCTGGATGAATGACTTGATAGGGCTGGCTCTCATCGTGAACAGCAAAGCCTGTGCGCAGGGTTTGATGGCGCTCGACAATGGTCTGGAACGCACGGTCGATGGCTTCGAGATTCAGGGTTCCCGACAACCTTAATGCGCTCGGCATATTGTAGTGCGTACTGCCGTCATTGATCTGGTTCAACAACCACAACCGCTCCTGCGCGAACGACAGTGGGCTGGACGATGACTCCTCGCGTTTTGTGATGATCGGCAAAGGTTGTACGGGTGTCGCCTGCTGTGACTTTAGAAGGGCAATGATTTGTTGTTTGTTGTCGACTATCAGCTTTTTGATTTCTTCGTCCATCGCCCCTTTGGGTGCCATATAGGTCAGGCTGCCATCCTTCAGAGAAAGGCGAATCCCTTTTTTGGCCGCCAACGACATAACCCTATCAACCATCTCGAAACCACCTGTACTTGTTGAAGTATTTATTTAAGGTGTCAGCGAGTTATTCGCTTACCTGCGACAACTTCGGTATCCCTACACCTGCCGCTACCGCGACAGACAAACAAACAGCGCCCCGCGCTTATCACATACGGTGATGGGCAGGTCAGCACTGTGCAGTTGCAAATCTACTGTTGCGGGTTGGCCTGCCAAACCATGGTCTGCACGCTGATGTGCGGATGGCTTGCGAGCGGCTCAAACTCATCAATGAAGGCAAAGCCCTGACTCAGATAGAATTGAGCGGCGCGTTTATTGTCTGGAGAGACGTCTAGCACCACGCGATTGTGCCCGCGGTCGAGCGCGTGCGCTTTCACGCTTTCGACTAATCGCCGGGCGACTCCCGAGCCTCGGTATGGTGCTCTGATCCACATGCCGATCAGGTTGAACCGGCCGGTTTTGTCCACGCCGGCGCCAATCATTCCTACCGGGTCATTTCCATCCAGCGCCATCCAGAACCGGGGGTCACTTTGCGCTGACGCCAATTCCTTCCATCGCTCATCCGTGTAAGACGCAGCGGTTTCGTAACTGACGCCAAACGCTGTCGGCGCATCAAGCAGCGCCTCAAGCCGGACAGATTTCAAACTGGCCCAGTCCTCTCCATGGGTCTCACGAACTATCATGGTTCCTGGTTCCTTGTGTGGCTGCAGGAATGCCGGAATCCAACAAACGATACGAACCCGGCAACCTTGATTGATGTACCTACACGCCAAACCACAGATTCGTACAACGGAACCTGTCACTTGGGGTCGGCGATTAGAAATTGGCGATGCACATACGGCAGAGAATTCTGCGGCTATCGTCCTGAATGGGCGCGCGTGCATGCATGAATCGAGTGTTATCAAACATCAACAGATCTTGCGCCTGCCAATGATGGTGATAGGCGTGAAGATAGGCCAACGCATCGAGAACCCGGAAAATGTCTTCGAGTTCATCACCCGGCTCGGGCTTGATCACACTGAGCGCGGCGCCCTCGCGAAGACGTGTTTCAAGCAGCACCCGGTACAAAAGAACCCGGGTACAAAATGCCTTTTTACTCGACCATCGCGGTGTCCGCGCCATCGGCTCGGTGAAGTTGACCGTTATCATTCCGTCCTTGATATCGATCTCCAGCTTTTGCCCTTCTGCCAACGTGTTTTTCAGACCATTGGCGGTAGTTTCCACCTGCTCTGGCGGTACGCCCAGTAGCAGCGCGCCCATTTCCATCGGGAATGTCCAGGTGTGGCAGAACTCATGACGGGTCAAATAGTCTTGAATCAGTGCTTCGCTACTGGCAAATATTTCAATTCCATCTGTCAGTAGTGTTGCGCCGCCGCGCAGTGGCGGGCGCTCACAATATAGAAACAGAATATTAGGGCTGGTGGGCAAATGACAATCTTCGCTGTGCCAGCCAATGGGGCCTTTATGAAGATTGACCGTGGCAGTCAAACTGTCCCCACTCACATCCTCTCTGTCTCTGAATTTGGCATTCAATCGGGTGGCATACGTCTCTCGGTTTGGCACCATTCGCGCGGCAAATTCCAGGGTGAACTGCTCGAAGTCAGCAATGGAAACATCAAACCCGCGAAACAAGACAACCCCGCTTTCTTTCAATGCTTGTTTTACTGCGTCAGTGTCAAGATCAGCTAATCGGTCGGAATGCGCGCGAGCCTCAATTACAACGCCATAATCATCGCGCAGTGGTTTCATCATCATGATTCAGTTTCTCCAATCACATCAAATATCAAAAACGGCGCGAATTAAATGGCGTGAGCGCATAAGATCGCCCAGCATTCAGACCGATTAATAGTTACGAATAACCAGAGTTACTTCGTGCGAATCGCCTCAATAGCGTTAGCCGAGACGCCGTCAACGATAGTCCGATTGATCATTGGATGGAATTCATGCGTCGGGCCAAAATCGCTATCTGGATGATAGGCAATAACCGACATTTCACTCTCTGCGGTACGGAAACCATGATGGCCTTCCGCCGGGATGATAAATACTCGTCCAGGCACGAGATCGATGATTCCTTCTGGTGTAATGCACTCGCCTTTACCGCGGATGACCATCCCTACACGCATGGATGGGTGGGTATGCAGGGTCTGGTTGATACCCGTTGGGAAATACAAGAGATTCAGACAGCTGTCGCCCATCATCACGGGTGGAATCAGCAGGGAATCAGTGCAACCGTCAATATATTTCAGGCGTCCTTGGGCTTCGACCGGTCCGCCAATATTAAAAAACCCGTTGTATCCGATACGCGTGATGGCGATCCCGGAGCCTTCGCCATGCATTACGGTTTTTCCAGGCGCCGAAAAATACATTCCCTTGTGTACATTGAAGGTACCTGCCGCATGTTCTACGGTCACGGTGCCTTCGTAGACATATCCAAAATGCGTACCGTTGTCTGGCAAGTTCAGCCGATCATACGTGCAACCCCAAAGTTGGGTAGGGAACGTATCATCCGCCATGTCAGACAACAGGCCATGGGTCAATTCAAAGGGGATAAAACTTTCGGTGTTATTCTTCATCAGTGCCTTTCCTTTTGTGTAAAAACTGTATGTCTTCCGTTTATACAGGGGCGCCCACAAACGGATCATTACCACACAGGCGTTTTGCATAGCCGTTAAAACGCTGAGCCAGTTGACTGCGTTTAACTTTGCCTGTCGGTGTTGCTGGAATGGGTTCGTTTCCAAACACAATGACCCGTGGTCTGTATCGGGTGGAGCATCCCCGAACACTCTCCATTACCTTCCTTTCGTTTTCGTAAGTGTGTGGCATGTGCAGGTACAAGCCGATTTCTTCTCCTGCCATTTCATTGGCAAAACCCGTCACGGCAAACTTCCCGAACGCTCTCAGAGCATCCAGTTGAGCTTCAATCGCAAGGGGTGAGAAATTCTCTCCGTAGCGAATGATGATTTCCTTTTTGCGACCGGTGACATAGAAATACCGGCGACCATCAATCACATTGAAAAAGCCGAGGTCACCCGTTCGCAGATAGCCGTCACCCAGCGCCGCGTGTGTCGCGGGCTCATCATCCCAATACCCGAGCATCACTGTGTGGCCAGAAATGACAATCTCGCCCTCCTCCCCCTCTGAGGCTGCGTTGCCATCCGCCTTCAGAATGTCCATCTCGCAACCAAAAAGCGCAGGACCAATGCTGGGCACCGCCGACTCACGCAGAGCGCGCTGCAGATCGGTACTGGAGATATTCCAGGGCACGGTGGCAGCGAAGTTCACACACTCGCTCAAACCATAACCTTGGTGGATATCGATTCCGGTATTCGCCATGAACTCCTGCGCGACCGACTTGGGTAGCGGTGCTGCCGCGGAAACCACATAGTTGAGATCAGGCAATATCGACGCAGCGGGAGGAATGCTCGCCAAGACCCGAATCGTTTCCGGCACCAGCGAGATAACGTTCACGCGCTGTTCTCGGAGCACGGACCATATCGCCGCGCCCGGTAGCCCCGAACTCAGTACAACGTGGTTGCCCGCATAAAGCGAGGTCACCATCGAGAAGCCAAACGCGTTGGCATGAAAGAGCGGCAGGATGCACATATGCACCCGATGCTCTGAAAGATTGTGTGTTTTCGACAAACCCTGTGCGTTAACCAGAAGATTGTAATGACTCAGGCAGACACCCTTCGGCACGGAGGTGGTACCCGACGTGAACAGGATCACTGCGGGATCATCAGGTAGCACCTCGAGTACCGGCCACACGAACTGCGCCGTCTCGTCAACGTTCGGTACTTGCGGCAACAACGGCAAGGAACGTGTCACGACACCCTGCACCTCCCTCAGTTCGCAGGCCACATCACGGCCGCTTGCCAGCAGGCACGGTCGCACCTTGTCGACAATCAACTGAAGCACACGCAATGATTCGGCGTTGCTGACAGGCACGGTCACGGCACCGATCGACATCAATGCAAGATGCGCTGCGTAAACTTCCGGTGCGTTGCTGGAGAGCATGACCACGCGCTCGCCACGCGTGACACCTTGTTGAACAAACCAGAACGCCATCGCCCGTATGTGTCGCAGCAAGTCCCCGTAGGAGTAATGCCGACGCAGTTCATCGCCCTCATACCAGGTGAGTGCAGGCATGGCCTCGGCGTCGGCCTGATAACCGTTCAGAACTTGGGGTAACGTCGTGCGCTCAATCAAGCGCTCGGTCGGAGCACTCCCCAAATACTGGCGAGCTGTGGCGTGCAATGCTGCCGAAGGGACCGCCGATCGTGTTGCTTCCATTCGATGTTGCCTCCAAAAAAACCATACCGGACTGCCGTCAGGCCGCGTGAAGCTAGAGCGTGCCTGACTCGTCGTCGAAACTGCCTTCTGTCATTTCTTCAAGGCATCCTTGCGCCTGTTCCACAAGCGGAACGAAGGTCTGCAGGGTGCCGGCTTCGAACAGCTTGCGTAGCGGCAGCTCGACGCCGAAGGCCTGACGCATACGAGCGAGCATGACCGTCGCCAACAACGAATGCCCTCCCAGATCAAAGAAGTTGTCCGTCATGCCGACGCGTTCGACACCAAGCACCTCGGCCCAAAGCGCCGCCATCTCCTGCTCCAGCGGTGTCTGCGCGGCGATATGGGTGTCGCCAGTGCGTGCCGGCGCTATCAGGCGCAAGGCATTCCAGTTGATACCGCTTGTCTGCGTTTGAGGTAATTGCTCCAACAGGGTCACGGCGGTCGGAACCTGGAGGGGGGTGAGCATCGCACTCAGCGACTCACGCCAATCAGCCTCGAACGTGATGGCTGAAGCCCCTGGGTGCAAAGCGACATAGCCCTCAAGCTGGAGCTGGCCTGTTGCATCCTCACGCGGCATGACCGCCGCTTCCTTGACCATTGCATGTGCCTTGAGCGCGCCCTCGACCTGCCATAGATCAATCTGACATCCACCGATCCAGACATGCTGCGCTCGGCCTATCCACTCCAGATCACCTTCCGATCGCCAGCGAGCGCGTACTCCCGTGCGATACAAGCGCGCCCCCGCGGTGAAAGGCAACGTTATGAAATCTTCCTCGGAATGAGATTTGTCCCAGTCCCCCTCGGTCCACGAAGATGCGTCGACATACAAGTCGCCTGCGACATGGGGCGGGACCAACGCAAGGCGCTGATCAAGAATGTAGGCGCGAACGCCGGGGAACGTGCGGCCCGGCACAGGCAGTTGAGCGGCTGACACAGGCAACGGAGCCTCCCAGATCACGCCGTAAAACATGGCATCCGAGCGATGCCACTGGACGCGAGCATCCAGGGCCAGCCGCGCTCCCATTACCAGAGGCATCAGCAAATCATCGGCGCGTGGCGAGAACCCGCGTGCATGATCTTGCAGTCCCTGCTCCTGTTGCGCCATGGCCATCAGTTGTTGCGAAAGCCCACGATGGCTCATCGGTATCAGCTTTCGAAGGCCTTGCGCATTCCACACACTGAACAGACAGGAGACGTCGTCGAGGTCTTGCTCCGCATCGAGTGGCGCGTGGCCAAGAGCCGCTGTCGCTGCCGACAACTGATCGAGGTCCAGCGCCGCACAGTCGTTGCACTCCAAGGCTGCCACCCGCTCCGCTGCACCGACGACCAGCATCGCACCACTCTCAACCAGCAGGTTGCGCAGGTAGACATCAGCGTGGTTCGGATCGAGCGACAGGCAAACTCCACCCGCTTTCAAAATACCCAGTAGCACGGCGGGTGTGTCAGGTAGCCGCTCCATGACTAAACCCACGGGGGAGCCGGGCCTTACGCCGTTCATCTGCAAGTGGCGGGCGAGTTGGTCGGACCACACATCCAACGCCTCATAACTCATGGTTTCACCCGCAAACTGCAGCGCCGTGGCTGTCGGTGTGCGAGCCGCCTGTGCGCTGAACATCTGCGGCGCGGTCAGAGGCCGGGAAGCTGCTGGTGAATTGTTCCACTCGTCCAGGATCAGACGGCGGTCTGAATCACCCAGCAGCGAGAATTCGCACAATGGGCGATCTGGCGCCGACACGGCCTGTTCCAGTACCCCGCGCAAGTGTGCGCAGAACCGCTCCATGGTGGCCGCGTCAAAGAGATCCGTCGCGTACTCCAGGAAGCAAGTGACACTGTCTGCATCCTCGCGAATACGCAGCATCATTTCGAAACGTGCGCTCACCTCGCCAGCCGAAAAAGACTCTACGTCCACGCCTGGAAGCTGCAATGTTTCCGGTCGATCATCGGACGGGATCGAGTTGATCATGACCTGGAAAACCGGCGGGCGAGACAAGTCGCGCGGCGGATTGATCTCTTCGACCAATCGTTCGAACGGCAGGTCTTGATGACTCTGAGCCTGAAGGGTGGTTTCCTTCGCACGCGCCAGCAACTGCCGCAAGCTGGGTGATCCCGATACATCGGTGCGCAACACCAGAATGTTGACGAAGAGCCCGATCAGCCCCTCGGTGTGTCGACTGGTACGTCCGGCCACAGGCGTGCCGAGGACGATATCGTCCTGGTCGCTCCAGCGTGAAAGGACATACTGAAAGCCTGCCAGCAACAGCATGAAAAGCGTTGCATTTTCCGCGTGTGCCAACGTGACCAGGCGTTCGGTCAGCGACGAGGGCAAGACAAAATGCAGCTTCGCACCGCGAAAGCTTTGTACAGGCGGGCGAGGTCGGTCCAGCGGTAGCGACAAGCTGGTGGGCATGCCACTCAGCCTGGCTTTCCAGTACTTGACCTGCTGCTCAAGAGCCTCGCCTTGTAACCAGTTGCGCTGCCAAAGCACATAGTCGGCATATTGCACCGGCAATTCAGGTAATGGCGAAGGCTTGCCTTGGGTAAAGGCGGTATACAGCGCGCCCAGTTCGCGAACCAGAATGCCCAGCGACCAGCCATCCGAGACGATATGGTGCATGACCACCGTGGCAACATGTTCCTCAGGGGCCAGGCGCAACAGCGTCACTCGAAACAGTGAACCTGCTGCCAGATCGAAGCTCTTCTGCGCGATGTCGTAGACGACACGGGCCGCCTCGTCCGAACGGATGTCAGATGGCAGATCCGACAGGTCCAGGCGCTCAAGCGCAAAACGCCCCGGTGGATCGATGAATTGCTGGATCGAGTCATCATCTGCCTCGATTCGGCTGCGCAGCGGCTCATGCCGACGAACGATTTCCGTGACGCTGCGTTCGAATGCCTGATCGTCGAACGGACCAGAAAAACGCAGCGCACCTGAAATATTGTAGGCAGAGCCCATCGCTTCAATATGCTCAAGCAGCCACAAGCGTTCCTGGGCATACGACAACGGCAGGCGTGATGGGCGTTTCTGGACATCCAGTACCGGCATCACCGGACCACGGCCATCCTGTCGGGTGGCATCTACCACGGCCGCCAGTTCGCTCAAGCGCAAGTGCTCGAAAAGCACCCTCAGGGGCAAATCGATACCGAATGCTTCGCGTACACGCGCCGCCACTTGAGTTGTCAGCAAAGAGTGCCCGCCCAACTCGAAGAAATCGTCATCGCGCCCAATGCCGTCGCGCTTGAGGACGTCGCACCAAATACCTGCCAGAGTCACTTGCGTGGTCGTTTCGGGGGCGACGTATTCGGCTACGCCTTGCAATAGATCGGGTCCGGGCAAGGCTTTTCGGTCGACCTTGCCGTTGGCGGTCAATGGCAGGCCTGGCAGTTCCACGAAATGCCTGGGCACCATGAAATCAGGCAGAAAACGCAGCAACTGCTCACGCATCCGGGCGCGATCAGGCACGGATGCACCGGTCTCGGCGACCAGATAACCCACCAGTTGCCTGTCACCGGGACGGTCCTCCCTGGCCAGCACCACCGCTTGCCGAATCCCGGGTACAGCAGTAATCGCCGCCGCGATCTCGTCGAGCTCTATGCGATAACCGCGAATCTTGACCTGATGATCGATGCGTCCCAGATACTCGATATTGCCGTCCGGAAAGAAGCGGGCCAGGTCGCCGGACTTGTACATGCGGGCGTCCGGCAGATCACTGAACGGATCCGGGATGAACTTTTCGGCGGTGAGCTCGGGTCGGTTGAGATAGCCTCGGGCTAACCCGGCGCCCCCGATGTGCAACTCCCCTGTCACACCGACCGGCACAGGGTTCAGATTGCCATCGAGCAGATACAACCGGGCATTGCCTAACAAGTGGCCCAGCACCGGAACATCGCCCGCGGCCTGAATGTCGCAGATCAAGGTGTCGACCGTTGCCTCGGTCGGTCCATACATATTGTAAAACTGCTGCCCGTCGAGGCTTTTCAGCGTTTTCCACATACGGGGGTCAATCGCATCCCCACCGATCAGGAAGTTCTTCGCCAAATGCACACCATGGTCTGTCGGCAATAGCAACGGCAGCTGTGCCGGCGTGCAATCGAGGACATCAAGCTGCCAGGGGCCGAGCGTCGACGCCAACATTTGCGGGTCATGACGGATCTGTTCGGGTATCAGGTACAACGTGGCGCCTTTGAGCAATAACAGCCATTGCTGAACCGAAGCATCGAACGAAATTGACGCGTTGACGCCAACCCGTACCGGCTTGCCGTGGCAGATCTTCTTGTAGATCCGCTCCATCAGCCCGTCCAGCAAGTTGAGCGCCGATTGATGAGTGATGCAGGTCCCTTTGGGCCGCCCCGTAGAGCCCGAAGTGAAGATCACATAAGCGAGGTTGCCGGGCTCTACCGCATGCTCGGGATTAGCGATGCTCAAGTTCGCCAACTGTGCCCATTGCGTGTCGAGGCAAAATGTCTTGATCTGGTCGGCATAGGCGCCAAGAAGCGGCTTGAGGCGTTCCTGGGTGAGCAACACGGTCGGTTTGGCATCGTCGATCATGAACGCCAGTCGATCCTGCGGATAGCCCGGATCCAGCGGTACGTAGGCGCCACCCGCCTTCAAAATAGCCATCAACCCGATGATCAGATCAAGACCGCGGGTGGCACACAGGCCTACCAGCGAATCCGGTCCGACCCCTTGAGCCCGCAAGTAGTGCGCGAGCTGGTTGGCCTGCGCATTGAGCTGCGCATAGCCCAGTTGCCGATTCTCAAACATCAGGGCCGGCGCATCGGGGGTGCGAGCAACCTGAGCCTCGAACATCTGCGCAAGGGTACTGCGGGGCAGCTCGACCGCCGTGTCGTTCCAGTCCACCAGCAGTTGACGGCGCTCTGATGGCTGCAGAATGTCGAGAGTGCCAACGTCGGCCTCAGGGTCAGCGACAATCAGATTCAGCAGGCGATTGAAATGCCCTGCCATACGTTCGATCGTGCTGGCATCGTACAGGTCGGGATCATATTTGAAATCGCAACGCAGGCCGTATTCCGTTTCGAGTGTTTCCAGCGCCAACGACGCATAGGCGCCGATACCCGATTGGTGGGCCGGAAAACTCTCGACGGCGAATCCGCCCCAGGAAATCACATTGCCGCTGCCGCCGATCAGACTCGCCAGTGCTCGGCCCTGGCGTACGTTCTGAAAAGTAAATGTCGTCTGGTACAGCTGTTCGTCAGGCGAGGCGCCGTTTGGCTGCAAGCGTTCGACCAGTCTGGAGAATGGATAGTCCTGGTGGGTGAGGCCGCGCATGGCGGTGCGCCTGACACTCTTGAGTAGTTGAGCGAGGCTGGCCCCCTCCTCTACCCGGATTCGCAAGGCGATCAGATTGACGAAATCTCCTACAACCTTGTCCCATGCTGCATCGGTCCGGCCGGGCATCGGCACTGCGACGATGATGTCGTCCTGGCCGCTATGACGATGCAGCAATGTGGCGTAGGCCGCCAGCAAGGTGGAAAACAGTGTACTGGAATGTGCCGCCGAAACTGCGCGCAGCTTTTCCGTCAACGCGCTCGACAGTACCTTACTGTGCGTGTGCTGACGTCGTAATGCATGAGGCGACTGCGGGCGGTCGGTGTGCAACTGCAAGACCGGCAGCGGGCCTTCCAGTTGTTGCTGCCAATAACGCCATTGCGCCTCGCTCTTCTCGCTTTGCAGCCAGCTCTGCTCCCACTCGACGAAATCACGGTAGGTCTTGCCCTCGGGCATCTTCGAAACGGGAGGCGATACACCCTGCACGAGCGCACCTAACTCGTCGATGAGCTGCCAGTAGGACCATCCGTCCCCTGCGATGTGGTCAAAGCACAGGGCGAGAATGGATTCCTCGGCACTGATCCGATACAGCGTGGCGCGAATCAACGCCGGACGCGCCAGATCGAATGGCCGGGTGAAGTCATCGGCAACCTGCTGCGCAAGGTCTGCCATGTATTGCAAGCCGACCGTCTGTTCGGTGACATCCACCGGCGCATGTCCGAGCACACATTGCTGCGCAACCCCGTCCAGCTCCCGATAACGGGTTCTCAGGGAAGGATGGCGAGCAACCAGCCGCGCCATCGCGGCGGCCAGCACCTCTAGCCCGAGCGTGCCGAGGATGCGGACCGAGAAACCATTGTTATGACGCCCTTGCAGCTCCGGGTCCATGCGGTACTGGAACCAGCGACTGCGCTGAGCGTGCGAGAGAGGAAACCAGACTTCTTGGGAAACAGGATGATTCACCGTGCACGCTCTGAGACAGGCGTCGTTGAATCCTGACCGTTGAGTTGCGCCTCGAGGAAGGTAACTAATTGCGTGAGCGTCGGATAGTCAAACACACTTTCAATGTCGATTTCGATATCGGTCAAGTCGTGAACCTTACGAGCAAACCGCAAGCCGATCAGAGAATCAACACCCAACTCATCAAACTTTGCCGTGGGTGATAGTTGCGTGGAATCGATACCCAATAGCGTAGCCAGCTCAACCCTCAGGCGAGATTCAAGGTCTTTCATGACAATCCTTGTTTTTATTTAATGCAACCAATAGCTCGGCGTCCGATACGGACTGCGTGAAACCTGGAAAAGATCAAGTCAAACTTTCCAGCGTACCCGCCATATAATCAAGACGACATTGATTTCGCCTGACCTTGCCACTTGAAGTTCGTGGCAAACTGCCGGGCTTAATAAGTACAACTTCATCAATGGCGACACCGTGCACGGCATTGACCGCCTGACACATGGTTTTCGAAACCGCCGGCCACTCCGATTCGCGGCGTAACCATTCGCGCTTGAGTTCGAACACCAGTAACAACCTGTCAGTACCGCCTTCGTTCAGGACGAAAGCCGCACCGCCCGCTTCGCGCAGCGCTTCATGACTGGCCTGCGCCTGGGCTTCGATGTCATGTGGCGCGTATTTTTTGCCATACACGATAATCAGGTCTTTCAGGCGCCCGGTTACAAAAAGCTCGCCATTTTTGATGTAGCCCAGGTCACCAGTGCGCAAGTACGCCACATCGTTCTCGCCCTCAATCCGCGCGCCAAACACCTGTTCCGTCAGTTCGGGGGCGCGCCAGTAACCGGCCGCCACACTCGCTCCATTGACCCAGATTTCACCGACCTCCAGCTCAGGCAACGCCAGGCGTGAGGCAGGGTTCACAATCCTGACCTGCGTTCCCAGCCGCGTAACGCCGCAACCAACAACGGCGCTGCCGTGATAAGTGCATACCTCGGCTGCCAAATTGATGGATTTACCAGTGATGTACAGCGTCGCTTCAGCCATGCCATAGCAAGGATGGAACGCTTGCGACTTGAATCCGAACGCCGCCATCTGCCGGGTGAAATGCGCCATGGTTCCCGCCCGAATGGGCTCGGCACCACAGAAAGCAACCTGCCATCGCGACAGGTCGCAACCGGCGAGTTGTTCGGTGTCGACCGCACGGGCGGCCAGGTCATACATGAAATTGGGGCCGCCACTGATGGTGACGTTGTAATCGGAGATGACACGCAGCCAGCGCTCGGGGAACTGCACAAACTCCGCCGGGGACATGATATTGCTCACGCAGCCGGCGAACATCGATTCAAGTACGCCGCCCACCAGGCCCATATCGTGAAACAGTGGCAACGCCGTAAGAATTGACGATGCCGGGGTGATTTTCATTCCATCCTGAATCACGGCACAGTTATGAACCATATTGCCGTGCGTGACCATGACGCCCTTCGGGTCGGAGGTCGAACCGGAGGTGTACTGCAGGAAGGCGATGGAGTCTTCATGGATCATCGGCATCCGCAAAAAATCGGCCGCGTGGCATTCCGCCGCGTCCCAGATCCGCATGTCGATGAGCGAAAGCGTGGCATCCATCCCGGACTGTTCCACATCGTAAATAGCGCCACGTGCCTGCGCATTATTGGCCAGCAGATCCATTCGCGAATTGAACGCCTTGCGGCGCGGAGGGGGCGCCGGAACCGCTATGCAACCGGCCAGCAGGCAAGCGAAAAAGCCGATGATGAAAAACCGTTGCGACTTGCATGAGAGCAAAACCCGCTCACCCGAAAGACCCAGTTGCTGCAGTCGGACGGCGAGGCTGGCAGCCTTTTCGTACACGCCACGAAACGTCAATTCAACTGGAGCCTGGCTGCCCTGAAAAAAACGGTAGGCAATTTCTTCGGGCTGTTCTTGAGCGCGCCGATAAATAATCTCGGACAGATTTTGCAAAGATGCCTCCTCCAATATCCATATCTGGAAATCCTTCGTCCCTGAAGCTTAAGGAGTTCCACTTAACCGCCCCCAAGCAATGCAGCTACCTATCTATAACATCTTCTGAAAAAATGAATAATTTAATTATTAAATTCCACTTTTTCATAAATAGCCGCCAACTGCTTTTACGGCCCGCACACCTAAATGGTTTTAGGGCTTTTGTAAACAGTGGCGCCCGGCCATGATTTGATTTTAATATCAGATCAAATTCATTAAATACAACAAAAAGTGCGAGGGACAAACTAGCCGACATCTCCCCCTCTTGCAACAATTCATGTTGAACTTGAAAAGCTGACGGCTCATATCACTTGTTTCCTGCAACGAGTGGCACGTTCAGCTTCATGCTGCTCGGCCAAGAGCTGTCCAGCACGCATCCACTTGTTGTGCATGGCTGAATCCAGCGACGCAATACCAAGAGCCATGATCCGCAGATTCTCGACGACAAGTCCTGGATGCACCTGTCGCAGTACCTGCCGCAGGCAGTGAAAGCGCGTCTTTGATCGTGGTTTTGATCAACCTGCGGGAACGGGCAATTGCACCGATTCAGACGGAACTGCCGCCCCACCCGTCAGTCGCATGAACAGGCACTCAGGATTCAGAGGAGTAACCGTGTCCAGCGATCCCAAGCGTCATGCCGTCAATGATTGCTCCATTCATCGCCTTCGTGTGTTGACGGTCAACACCCACAAGGGTTTCACCGCGCTCAACCGGCGGTTCATCCTCCCGGAGTTGCGCGAAGCGGTGCGCAGTACCTCGGCCGACCTGGTGTTTCTGCAAGAGGTGGTGGGTGAACACGAACGGCATTCGAGCCGTTACAACGACTGGCCGCAAACCTCGCAATACGAATTTCTCGCCGACAGTATGTGGAGTGATTTCGCCTATGGGCGCAACGCGGTTTATCCCGACGGCCATCACGGCAACGCCCTGCTGTCGAAATACCCGATCCGTGAATACCGCAATCTCGACGTGTCGATCACTGGCCCCGAACGCCGTGGCTTGTTGCACTGCGTGCTGGATGTACCGGGCCATGCTGAAGTCCACGCGATTTGCGTGCATTTGAGCCTGCTCGAAAGCCACCGCCAATTGCAGTTGCAACTGCTCTGCCAATTGCTCGAATCGTTGCCGGACGATGCCCCGGTGATCATCGCCGGCGACTTCAATGACTGGCAGTTGCAGGGCAATACTGCCCTCGCCCGGCGTGATTATCTGCACGAAGCGTTCGAGCGCCATCACGGACGTCCGGCGAAGACTTATCCGGCACGGTTTCCGCTGTTGCGCCTGGACCGAATCTACCTGCGCAATGCCAGCAGCCATGACCCGCAGATCCTCGGCAACAAGCCGTGGACGCATCTTTCGGATCACCTGCCGCTGGCGGTGGAAGTGCATCTGTAATCGCGGTTCTGACAAGACCGTTTGTCAGGACTACTTGCTCAGCGCATAAAAGCAACTACACCTAAAAGCAGCTCAAGGAGTAGCGCATTCAATTTGTTAGCGCATGGATCTCACGTAGTGCATCAGCTGCACAGGATGGCCGATCCAACGCTCGCTCAAGGATGAATTCCCCGTATCCGCCACCTGGGAATTGCCATGACGCGCTACACCAGAAAACTGCGGGCACTGCCCCAGTCCTTGATTCTGCCTGCCTCTTTGCTGCTGCTCTCCGGTTCGCCCGCCTCCGCCGCTTGTTTGCTGGTCCCGGGTCCCGGCAACGACGCTTTCACCTGTGACAGCGGTACCAGCGGTTCGCTGACCGATCTGTCGGGCAATAACAGCCTGACGTTCCCCGCCAATGGCACTGGCCAAATCAACGGCAACGTGACGTTTGGCGCCGGCACCGACCGGGTTGAAATGAACTCCGGAGTGATCACTGGCGCGGTGAATCAAGGCAACGGCGTTGATGATTTCGTCATGACCGGCGGCTCGATCGGTTCACTGGCCCAAGGCGACAGTCGCGACACCTTCCTGATGACCGGCGGCACCATCGTTGGCGCCTTCGAGGACGGCGATGTCGCGCGCATGACCGGCGGCACCATCGGCCGGGTCGACATGAAACTCGACAACAATATTTTCGACCTCTCGGGCGGGCAGATCATCGGCAATCTGGTCACCGGTTTCGGCACTGACACCATCATTGTCTCCGGTGGCCGAATCGGCGGTAACGTCAGTGTCAGCGGTGGTAACGACAACATCACAGTGACCGGTGGCGAAATCGTCGGCGAGATTCGCGCCAGTGTCGGCGACGACCGCTTGCTGTGGGACGGCGGTGGCATCATTCGCTCGGCCATTCTGATGGACGTCGGCAATGACAGCGCCACGCTGCGCAATCTCGACGACAGTATTCTTGCGCTCACGCCCAGCGTCGACGGCGGCACGGGCAACGACGTACTGACCTTCGACAACAGCCGAACCGCCCTGCCCGCACGCTTCACCCAGTGGGAAACGGTGAATCTCAACAACGGCTCGCAACTGGATCTGGGCGCCAGCCGCCTGGTGCTGGGCGATGCCGGAACCGGCAGCGGCGTGTTGAATATCGATGCCAGTAGCGTCGTGTTGTCGACCCAAGGTGCAGTCTCGCCTGCTGTGGCCGGGCAAGCCGTGACGCTCAACAACGCCGGCATCATCGATCTGACGCGCGGCAATAGTCGCACTGACGACACGCTCACCGTGCAAGGCAACTACGTCGGCAACAACGGCCAGTTGTTGCTGCAAACCGTGGTCGCTGGCGACGATGCGCCGAGCGACAGGTTGGTGGTCAACAATGGCAGTCTCAGTGGTGCCTCGGTGATCAGCGTCAGCAATGTCGGCGGTCCGGGCGCGCTGACCGAGGTCAACGGCATTCAGCTGGTGCAGGCGCAAGGCAGCACGGTCAGTACCGATACCGCATTTACCCTCAGCGGCCCGGTATCTGCCGGCGCCTACGATTACTACCTGTTCAAGGGCGGTGTCACGGCCGGCACCGAGAACAGTTGGTACCTGCGCTCAGCCGTGGTCGCACCGCAAATGATGAGCGTGCCCAATCCCGATCCGACGTTACCGCCGATTCTGGTGCCGGTCGTGGCCACTCCGGTCGCGGCGGCCATTACGCCCCCTGCGGCGACGCCTGGCGAACCGGCACCCGCTATCTCCTTACCGGTGTTGCCGGCCGCCGTGCCAGGTGCAGCACCGATTCCCCTGTATCGCCCGGAGGTCCCCACCTGGTCGGTGTTACCACCTGCCGCCGCGCAATTGACCCTGAACGCACTGGGCACCTTTCATGATCGTCAGGGCGATCAGCGCTTGCTCAGCGAAACCGGCGCGTTCGGCGCCGGTTGGGGTCGGGTCTATGGCAAGAACCTCGATCAGACCTGGGCCGGGACCGTCGCTCCGCGCCTGGACGGATCGCTCAACGGCTTTCAGGTCGGCAACGATCTCTACAGTGCACAAACCTCTGGCGGCCAGACTCAGCGCGTTGGTTTTTTTGTCGGCCATAGCCGTCTTCAGGGTGACGTCGACGGCTTCAATGAAGGTTTTCAGGACAACAGCGCCGGCAAAATCAAACTTGAAGGCGACAGTTACGGCCTGTACTGGACGCTGACCGATCCGTACGGCTGGTACATCGACACGGTCGTGATGGGCACCCGTTTCGATGGCGACAGCCATTCCGACCGTGGCGTGAAGCTGGACAATCGCGGTCACGCCCTGACGCTTTCCGCGGAAGCCGGTTATCCGTTTGCGCTCAATGACACCTGGATCATCGAACCGCAAGCGCAAGTCATTCACCAGAAAATCTCTCTCGACAGCCAGGACGACGGCATCTCACGGGTCTCGTTCGATTCCGACGGTGCCTGGACCGGTCGTCTCGGTGCGCGGCTCAAAGGACGCTATCAAGTCAGTGGTTTGCCAGTGGAGCCGTATCTGCGTGCCAACCTGTGGCACACGTTCTCCGGCACCGATTCCGTCACCTTTGGCGACAGCGATGTGATCAGCACCGAGCAGAAGTCGTCGACGGCGGACGTCGGGCTCGGTGTGGTGCTGACACTGGATCGTGCCGTGAGTGTTTACGCCAGTACCGATTACAGCCGCAATATTGACAGCAATGACTTGCGTGGGGTGTCGGGCAACCTCGGGGTTCGTATCAGCTGGTAGACCTTCCGTCGGCAATAAAACACCTCTGGCGCGGGGCTTTCGCAGCGATTTTCCATACAAACAACCACTTAGTTATGTGCAGAAAAACAAACGCTTGCGCAGCGTGTATTGCCACTACCGCTCATCGTTCAATTTCTTGACGCGCAGGCGTGACTCTTCTTATCTCTACCTTACTACCCCCGGAATCACTACCCGGGGCGAGCCTTCGGACTCTCGTGAAATCGAGCGCCCACGGCTCGCCTCGCTCCATTCGGTCGCCCCTCGTTCGGGGTAGGAGAGACGCCACATCGAGATACGGCATGCGCTTGCAAGGTAGACCTCCATGAAAATTTCACTCACCCCACACGAGATCAAAATCACTTTTTGCACAGTGTCGAGTTCCATCTTGCTGTGCTCATCCATGGAGGCGCAGGCCAGCCCTGCGGCGGATGAAACCACCCCGTGGTATCGAGAGAACGTACCGGTCATGAACCTGCCCGCGACGGTCATCACGCCCGACCTGCAGCGTTTCAGCCCCCGGCCTGACCTGCGCGGCGCCGATCTGATCACCGAAGAGCTGGCACCGGGTGCCTGGGACCAACTGTATGGAAGGAGCGCCCGACAAGCGCAAACCGACGTGCTGTCCTCGGGTTTCGCGACGCCCGGCAGCGGTGAATTCAAGGGACCTGCCGTGCTGACCCTGCAAAGCGGCAACGGCCACACTCAGAAGATCGGTCTGATTGGCGGCGAAAACCTGATTCAAGCCAATGGCAACGGGCTGATCACCAGCCGCGCCCTCGCCGACCCGAACACCGACATCCTCAATCTCCAGGGCCAAAGCCTTGGGGCTTATTACAGCCTGATCGGCGCGCAGGGCTGGCACGTCGACCTGTCGGCCAGCGGCGGCCGGGTCAGTGGGTTCAGCCGCAATGAACAAGGTGCAAGGCAGGCCACTGAAGGCAGCGCGATGACCTTCTCGGTGGAGGGTGGCTATCCGATTGGCTTGAGCGAAAACTGGGTGGTCGAACCCCAGGCGCAATTGATCAATCAGCGTATTACCCTCGATACACCGTATGCAGGCTCGGGCAATGCTTCGTCGACCGATCTCACCGCGTGGAGCGGCCGCGTCGGCGCACGGTTGAAAGGCAGTTACGACTTGAGCGGTCTGCCGGTTGAACCATACGTGCGCACCAACCTCTGGCACACGGTGTACACCGGCAACACAGTGACACTGGATCAGGTCGACAAGATCAGCAGCAGTCGCAAGTCTTCAACCGTGGAGTTGGGACTGGGACTGGTGGCGCGGGTGACGCCTTCGGTGAGTTTGTATGTCAGCGCCGATTACAGCAGTGATGTCGATGACAATGATCTCAACGGCTTGATTGGCAGCCTCGGCGTACGGATGCGCTGGTGACCCTGATCTTCAGGGTGTTTGGACTGGCGCCTTCGCGAGCAGGCTCGCTCCCACATTTGGAATGAGTATCCCTGTGGGAGTGAGCCTGCTCGCGAAGTCGGTGGGTCAGCCAACAGAAATGTTGAATGTCATGCCCTCATCGCGGGCAAGCCCGCTCCCACAGTGGATTGCATTTCTCCAGTGAGAACAGCCTGGAATGCAATTCCCTGTGGGAGCGAGCCTGCTCGCGAAGGTAGCGACGCGGTCTCGGATCAGCCCCCGGGCTTGAGGATCAACACCGCCAGCGGCGGCAGATTCAGTTCCAGCGACAGCGCCTGGCCATGGCTCGGCACTTCCTCGGTAAACGCCCCGCCACCGTTGCCATAGTTGGAGCCGGCATAAGTGTCGGCGTCGCTGTTGAGCAACTCGCTCCAGCGCCCGGCGAACGGCACGCCGACCCGATACGACTGACGCGGCACCGGCGTGAAGTTCGCCACCACCAGCACCGGCTCACCGTCCTTGCTCCAGCGCAGCCAGGCATAAACGCTGTTGATCGCATCGTCGCCGATCAACCACTGGAAGCCTTGCGGCGCATCGTCCTGATCGTGCAGTGCCGGCATTTCGCGGTACAGTCGATTCAGATCGCCGACCAGTTTCTGTACGCCTTTGTGCTCGGAATACTGCAGCAGGTACCAGTCGAGCTGCTGATCGTGATTCCACTCGCGCCACTGGCCAAACTCGCAGCCCATGAACAACAGCTTCTTGCCCGGATGCGTCCACATGAAACTCAGATAGGCGCGCAGATTGGCGAATTTCTGCCAGCGATCGCCGGGCATCTTGTCGATCAGCGAGTGCTTGCCATGTACCACTTCGTCGTGGGAGATCGGCAGGATAAAACGCTCCGACCAGGCGTAGACCAGGCCAAAGCTCAACTCGTTGTGGTGATGCGCGCGGTACACCGGATCCTGCTGAATGTAGTGCAGCGAATCGTGCATCCAGCCCATGTTCCATTTGTAGGCGAATCCGAGGCCGCCCTGCTGCGTACTCTGACTGACGCCGGGCCACGCCGTGGACTCTTCGGCGATCACCAGCGCACCGGGCGCTTCCAGCTCGACCACGTCGTTCAGGTGACGGAGGAAGTCGATGGCTTCGAGGTTTTCCCGGCCGCCATGACGATTCGGCACCCACTCGCCGGCCTTGCGCGAATAGTCGCGATAAAGCATCGAAGCCACCGCGTCGACCCGCAATCCATCGACGTGGAAATGCTTCAACCAGTGCAACGCCGACGCCAGCATGTAGCCATGCACTTCGGTGCGGCCGAGGTTGTAGATCAGCGTGTCCCAATCCTGATGAAAACCTTCCAGCGGATTGCCGTACTCGTACAGCGCGGTGCCGTCGAATTGTGCCAGCCCGTGGGTATCGGTCGGAAAATGCGCTGGCACCCAGTCGAGGATCACGCCGATATCGGCTTTATGGCAGGCGTTGACGAACTCACCGAATTGCTCCGGCGTGCCGTAACGCGCACTCGGGGCGAATTGCGAGAGCAACTGATAGCCCCAGGAACCGCCGAACGGGTGCTCCATGATCGGCATCAGTTCGATGTGGGTGAAACCCAGTTCCTTCACGTACGGAATCAAGCGCTCGGCCAGTTCCGGCCAGGTGTATTGGCGCGCAACCTCACCCAGATCATCCAGCTCGCACTGCCAGGAACCGACGTGCAATTCGTAGATCGACAGCGGCGCCGAATGCTTCTGGCGTTCGCGGCGCCCGCTCATCCAGTCCTGATCCTGCCAGTCGACTTGCAGCGGCGCGGCGACTTTCGACGCGGTGTCCGGCGGCAGGCTGGTGGCCAGCGCCATCGGGTCAGCCTTGAGCGGCAGAATGCCGTGGGCGCCAAGAATTTCGTACTTGTACAACTCCCCCGCTTGCAGGCGCGGGATGAACAACTCCCAGACCCCGGACGGGTGACGCAGGCGCATCGGATGCCGACGGCCGTCCCAGACGTTGAAATCACCGACCACGGAAACCCGTCGGGCATTCGGCGCCCACACAGCGAAACGTACGCCGTCAACGCCCTCGACGGTCATCAGCTGCGCGCCAAGGCACGCGCTCAGATCACGGTGATTGCCCTCGGCGAACAGGTACAAATCCATTTCACCGAGCAACTGGCCGAAGCTGTAAGGATCCTCCGCCACCTGCTCACCACCGGCCCAGCGCGTGCGCAACAGGTACGGCCGTGCGTGATCGAAATGGCCGACAAACAGCCCCGGGGTTTCGGTCTGTTCCAGCGGGCCGCGCTCTTCACCGCTGTCCTTGTCCAGCACGACAACGCTCAGGGCACCGGGTAAATAGGCGCGAATAAACTGCCCGCCGGCGCCATCGCCATGCGGGCCAAGAATGGAAAACGGATCGTGATGTTCAGCACGTACCAGTGCGTCGATGTCTTTCGCCGCCGGCAGCAATGCTTCTTTGACCTGACCCTGTTCCTTGTTCGAGAAACTCATGACTACTCTCCACCAAGATCGGAAAAGGGTTTAAGCCCTGTCAATAACCCATACAAACCGTGCAACGGCACGGGCAGCCACGTCGGGCGATTTTCGGCTTCATAGGCCACTTCATAGGCCGCCTTCTCCAGACCGAACAACGCCAGCGCGGCGTCGGCACCCTCAGGATCTTGCCAGGCATGATCAAGACTAGCTGCCGCGCGGCGATATGCCTGAACAAATGCCTCGCGGGCCTCACGCAGATAGCGTTCGGCGACACGTTGACGTGCGCCTTCGGACTCGGCGCTGTGATCGACGTTGTGCACGTTGATGGTCATCGCCGCTGCGTAATCGAAGGAACGCAGCACACCGCTGACATCCTTGTACGGACTGTGTTTGCCACGACGCTCGCTCAATGGCCGCGCCGGTTCACCCTCGAAATCGATCAGATAGGCGTCGCCCTTGATCACCAGCACCTGGCCCAGATGCAAGTCGCCGTGCACGCGAATGCGCAAACCGCCGACGGACTTCTTCGCCAGATCCTGCACATGGGCGAGGATGGTTTTCTTCTCGTCGAGCAGGTGTTTGACCAGTTTCTGATCCGCCGCGTTGAGTTCGCCTTGATGCTGCTTGAGCAGCTTCAAAGCATGCTCGACCTGCGCCGCGACGTCCTTGCCGGTGGCCTGTGCGTCCTTGGTCGTACTGACTTGCGGAGCGAAATCGGCATTCTCGGTTGGCGCTGCGAGCACTTGGTGCATTTCGCCCAGACGCTGACCGAGCATCGCCGCAAAGTCCTTCAACTCGCCCAAAGCGTTGTAGTGCTGCTCCTGCTCGGACATGGCATCGGCGAGTTCATCGCGCAACGCCCGCTCAAGGTTGTTCTGCGTCCATTCCCAGGCGTCGCCCTGATTGCTCAGATAACCCTGAGCGATCATCAACAGATTGTCTTCACCCTGCGCGTCGCGGCGAATCACCGAG
Organism: Pseudomonas sp. NPDC087598; assembly: GCF_044743525.1. Classification (NCBI taxonomy): domain Bacteria; kingdom Pseudomonadati; phylum Pseudomonadota; class Gammaproteobacteria; order Pseudomonadales; family Pseudomonadaceae; genus Pseudomonas; species Pseudomonas sp. NPDC087598. The sequence goes on from NZ_JBIUWQ010000002.1 coordinate 161,592, forward strand.
CCGAGCAGCGGAGAGATATTGGCAAATCCGGCGGCGGTCAGGTAAGCGCTCATCTCCAGTTCCGGGTGTACGCCAGAAGCGACTTTACGGATCAGCTTAAGCACCAGACTGTTGCCGATCACCACCGAACTGTTCGATTGCTCGGCCGACAGATAACGCACTTCGGATTCGCCACCGAGATTAAGTTTTTCCAAGTGCGGGGTCGGCGCGAAACGGATTTCGCCTTCGCTGGATTCCAGCACCGTGTTGTTCTGCATGCCTTGCAGGACCGCGCGAATAAACGTTTCAAGACTGAATGCGTCAGTGATCAAACCGACCTGACGCACTCGCCGCACGCGTGACAGTGCCAATTGCTGCGGCAACGCCGGGCCGACCTGGTCTTCGGAAATAAAGCCGAACGGCAATTGATAACGGCTGGTCTGGCCGCCGCTGGTGACTTCGATTTCGCTGAGCAGCACCGGGTGCTGGGCATCGCCGAAGCGCACGCCGTAAGCCAGATTGACCTTGTCGATGGCGGCATCCTTGCCGGCAAACCAGCGCCGGTTCTGCAGCCAGCTCGGCAGAATGCCCTGCTCCAGCGTGGCGCGGGACGGCGCTTCGAGCAGTTCTTCCATGCGTTTTTTCAGCACCAGCGTGGTGAAGTCCGGCAGGCTCTGCGCCGGCTCGACGTGCCAGCTCGGCATCTGGTTTTCGCTGGCCAGGGCGAACCAATAGAAGCCGTACGGCGCCAGGGTCAGGAGAAAATTCAGCTGACCAATCGGCGGGAAGGCATTACCGCCGAGCATCTCCACCGGCACCATGCCGACGTAGGCTGACAGATCCAGCTCCGCCGCTTGCGCACTGCGCGAGACGTTGGCCACGCAGAGAATGATTTCGTGCTTGCCATCGGCGTCGGTGAATTCGCGGGTGTAGGCCAGAATCCGCCGGTTGCTCGGCGAGAGCATTTTCAACGTGCCACGGCCAAATGCCTTGGATTGCTTGCGCACGGCGAGCATGCGCCGGGTCCAGTTGAGCAGCGAATGCGGATCGCCGGCCTGGGTTTCGACGTTGACTGACAGATAACCGTATTGCGGGTCCATGATCGGCGGCAGCACCAGACTGGCCGGATCGGCGCGGGAGAAGCCGCCGTTACGGTCAATCGACCACTGCATCGGCGTACGCACGCCGTCACGGTCGCCCAGATAGATATTGTCGCCCATGCCGATTTCATCGCCGTAGTACAAGGTCGGCGTGCCCGGCATCGACAGCAACAGGCTGTTAAGCAACTCGACACGACGACGGTCGCGCTCCATCAGCGGCGCCAGGCGTCGACGAATACCAAGGTTGATCCGCGCGCGGCGGTCAGCGGCGTAGTAATTCCACAGGTAATCGCGTTCCTTGTCGGTGACCATCTCCAGCGTCAGCTCATCGTGGTTGCGCAGGAAGATTGCCCACTGGCAGTTGGCGGGAATTTCCGGGGTCTGGCGTAAAATGTCGGTGATCGGGAAGCGATCCTCCTGGGCCAGGGCCATGTACATGCGCGGCATCAACGGGAAGTGGAACGCCATGTGACATTCATCGCCATTCAGGCCCTGAGCATCGGTGTCGCCGAAATACAGTTGGGTGTCTTCCGGCCATTGGTTGGCCTCGGCCAGCAGCATGCGGTCGGGATAATTGGCGTCGATCTCGGCACGAATCTGCTTGAGGACGTCGTGGGTCTCCGGCAGGTTTTCATTGTTAGTGCCGTCGCGTTCGATCAGGTACGGGATGGCATCCAGACGCAGACCGTCGATGCCCATGTCCAACCAATAACGCATGACCGAGAGTACCGCTTTCATGACTTGCGGGTTGTCGAAATTCAGGTCCGGCTGGTGCGAATAGAAGCGGTGCCAGAAGTATTGGCCAGCGACCGGGTCCCAGGTCCAGTTGGACTTTTCGGTGTCGAGAAAAATGATCCGTGTGCCGTCGTATTTCTGGTCGTCATCCGACCACACGTAGAAGTCCCGCGCCGCCGAGCCGGGTTTGGCTTTACGTGCGCGCTGGAACCACGGGTGCTGGTCGGAGGTGTGGTTGATGACCAGTTCAGTGATCACCCGCAAACCGCGTTTATGCGCCTCGGCGATAAAGCGCTTGGCGTCGGCCATGGTCCCGTAATCGCTGTGCACGCCACGGTATTCGGCGATGTCGTAACCGTCATCGCGACGTGGCGAGGGGTAGAACGGCAACAGCCAGATGGTGTTGACGCCGAGTTCGGCAATGTAATCGAGTTTGGCGATCAGGCCGGGAAAGTCGCCGATCCCGTCGTTGTTGGAGTCGAAAAACGATTTGACGTGAACTTGATAGATCACCGCATCCTTGTACCAGAGCGGGTCTTTAATGAAGGTGGCTGCCTTGGGTTTCTTCGCCATGTGAAACTCCTGTTCAATTCGCTAAGACCACATGAATACCCTGTGATGAAAGGGCTTTTGTGGTGAGGGGATTTATCCCCGATGGGCTGCGAAGCGGCCCCGCTTTTATCCAGTAATAACAAGCTGCTTTATGTGGCTGCTGCGCAGCCAGTCGGGGATAAATCCCCTCACCACAAAAAACAGGACAGAGCATCAATGGGCAGTGATTCGCCAGATCCCGAACGGTTGATACGCCGGGTCAATGCGCATGAACTGATACTTGCCGTGCCAGTCCCAGCGATGCCCGTTCATCAAATCCTCGCCGTGGGTCGTCGCATCGTCCGGCAAGCCCATTTCCCACAGCGGCAGTTCGAAATTCGCTTCCTGCACGTTATTGGGATCGAGGCTGACCGCCACCAGAATGAAGTTGCTGCCGTCAAAACTGCGCTTGCCGAAGTACAGAATGTTGTCGTTCCAGGCGTTGTAGATTTTCAGGCCCAGGTGCGTGTGCAGCGCCGGGTTCTGCCGGCGGATGCGGTTGAGTTGGGCGATCTCGGCAATGATGTTGCCGGGCGCGGTGAAGTCGCGGACGCGGATTTCGTACTTCTCCGAATCGAGGTATTCCTCCTTGCCCGGCACGGGCGCCGCTTCGCACAGTTCATAACCGGAATACATGCCCCACAGGCCCGAACCCATGGTCGCCAACGCCGCACGGATGAGAAAACCGGGGCGTCCGGACTCATGCAGAAAGGCCGGGTTGATGTCCGGCGTGTTGACGAAGAAGTTCGGCCGATAGCATTCGCGCCAAGGCGATTCATTCAGTTCGGTGAAATAGGTCGCCAGTTCAGCCTTGGTGTTGCGCCAGGTGAAATAGGTGTAGCTCTGGGTGTAACCGACCTTGCCCAGCCGCGCCATCATCGCCGGCGTGGTGAACGCCTCGGCGAGGAAAATCACTTCCGGATGCAACGCCCGCACATCGGCAATCAGCCACTGCCAGAACGGCAGCGGTTTGGTGTGCGGATTGTCGACGCGAAAGATCTTCACGCCCTCTTCGACCCAGCCGACGACGATGTCGCGCAGTTCGACCCACAGACTCGGGATCGCGTCCGGCGCATAGAAATCGACGTTGACGATGTCCTGATATTTCTTCGGCGGGTTCTCGGCGTATTTGATCGTGCCGTCCGGCCGCCAGTTGAACCAGCCCGGATGCTGCTGGAGCCACGGGTGATCCTGGGAACACTGGATGGCAAAATCGAGGGCGATTTCCAGACCGTGATCAGCCGCAGCGGCCACCAGCCGACTGAAGTCTTCGCGGGTGCCGAGTTGCGAATGGATCGCCTCGTGGCCGCCCTCCTCGCTGCCGATCGCATACGGGCTGCCGGGATCGTCCGGGCCGGCGGTCAGGGAATTGTTGCGACCCTTGCGGTGGGCACGACCAATCGGGTGGATCGGCGTGAAGTACAGCACGTCGAAACCCATGTCCTGAATCATCGGCAACCGTGAATGCACGTCGTTAAAGGTGCCATGGCGGTTGGGATCGTCGGTGATCGAGCGGGGAAACAGCTCATACCAACTGGCGAACTCGGCCAGCTCACGCTCGACGTCCATGGGGAACTCGGCGCTGACGCTCAAATAGGCGCGGTGATCAGCCTGAGCCATCAGTTGCGCACTGTGCGAGTGCAGGAACAGCGCGACCTGCTCGGTTTCGAGCAGCCCGGACAGTTCGTGGTGCAACGCGGCGAGCTGCTCGCTGAGCTGGCCTTCGCTGCGTTCGGCGGCCTGTTGCACCATCGTCCGGCCTTCTTGCAGCTCAAGCGAAACCGGTACGGCGGCGTTGTGCTTCTTCTCCAGTTCGTACTGGAAACTGGCGAAATGATCGATCCACGCCTCGATGCAATACAGGAAACGGCCCTGATGCTCGGGGCGGAACTGGCCTCGCCAGCCGTTATTGCCCTGATCGGCCATGACCTCGCTTTGCCAGGTCTCTTCGCCTTCCTCGCGCCAGCGAATGCGCACGGCGAGTTTGTCGTGGCCATCGGCGAACACTTTGCTGGTGACCACCACGTCGCGACCGGCAATCGACTTGACGGCGAACTGTCCGCCATCGAGGGTCGGCATGGTGTTTTCGATGACGATGCGTGGCAACAGCAACGCCTGTGACAGCGGCATGTGCGGGTTGTAGCTCAGTTCAGACGGTTTTTCAGCAGTCATTGAGCATCTCTCCTTAACGCCCCAAGGACGCTCTTGTGCCGGATCAGTGTTCACAACAAGACACCGGCCCCGTCATGAACTCACTTAGGTTCCGAGCGACCGGCACCGGGAAAAGTTCAGAGCAAATTGCCCGACACGAAAAGCGGATCGAATTCGCCACGAGGTGGTCAACCCACTTAAGCACTTCTCACGCCATGTGCCACACGGAGGTCTACAGATGAACAACCCGTTCCCGGCGGAAACGCCCGATCCGAACATCGACAACCCGACGATCCCCGAGACCGAACCGCAACCGGTCCCCGAGCAGGAACCGCCAGGCACCACACCACCGCCGAAAGAAGAGCCGCCAACGACGATGCCGCCAGTGATCGTCTAACCTGTCGCCGCGACCGATCGTTCCGATCATGGGATCGATCGGTTACAGGTGATCGTTCTTCTGCTCGTCCTTTTCGAACAACCTGACGACATGCGGCATCACGCTGAAGATCGCCAATGCCAGAAAGGTGCTGAGCAGCGCCGTGGCCTCCTTGCCCAAACCGGCCGCGACACCGATGGCGGCCGTCATCCACAAACCGGCGGCGGTGGTCAGGCCTTTGACGTGACCCTCATCGCCCTCGCGGTTCTTCAGAATGGTGCCGGCGCCGAGAAATCCGATCCCGGCAATCACCCCCTGCAACACCCGACTCATCGCGTCGGATTCTGCGCCTGAAGTCTGCGGCACCAACACAAACAGCGCCGCACCCAGCGCCACCAGCATGTGCGTGCGCACCCCGGCAGCCTTGCCCTTGTGCTCACGCTCGAAGCCGAGAATTCCGCCGAGCACCGCCGCCATCAGCAGGCGCACGGTGATCCGCGTCAGTTGCGAGGCATCGCCGATATCAGCGAATTCCGTTTGCAGCGTTTCCCACACTTCATGCCACCACGCGTTCATCGGGTTGTCCTTGTTATTGGCTGGATAAACGATGGACAGCGCCGACCATTAATCAGTTGCGCAGAACCATCGGCAAAGCCTGTGCCCTAACTCTTTAGACCCCCTGTAAAAAAGGACAGCCACCATGTCACTGCGAGTCGATAAGTCCAATCCCGAGCAAGAAGTCTGTTTCTTCACCGTCGAAAATGGCGAAGAAATTCGTATCTGTGACACCTTGGAAATCAGAACTGATAGCGACAAAGCCATGTCCTTTGTGGAAATCGAAGGCCGCCGCGTTTACATCACCGAAGCAGAAGCCGACGCTCTGACTGTCGCAGGTGCCAAGGACGGTCGTAAACACCTGAAGGCTGATTCGAGTGATTCGGTGATTTGACTGACCCCGGTCAATGCCCGCCGCAAACGCCTGCGATAGGCGTTTGCACCCCGCCACCCGGGCTGCTTCAACTTGTCGCAGGGCTTCTGCCAAAAGCCATCTGATACGCTTTTTATTGAAATAGCTGAGTCTGTTATGCAAACAGATCGGCGCTCATAGTGCATCGGCCTGATGGAGGCTGATGAGCGAACGACCATGAGCGAACAAATCCCCGTCCGAACCGTAGAAGCATCTCCCCAGATAAAAAAAGTACCGGCGCGCCCAATGAAGGCGAAACACGCCACCAGCGACAACCAGATCTTCACCCGCAGTTTTACCGGCCTGTTCCGCACCTTGCGCATGAGCGGCGCGGGGTTTCTGTTCCTGCTGTTTTTCGGCACGGTGTGGCTGAATTGGGGCGGTCGTCAGGCCGTGCTGTGGGATTTGTCGGAAAGCAAATTCCACATCTTCGGCGCGACCTTCTGGCCACAGGATTTCATTCTGCTCTCGGCGCTGCTGATCATCGCCGCGTTCGGCCTGTTCGCCATCACCGTGTTCGCCGGGCGCGTCTGGTGTGGCTACACCTGTCCGCAGAGTTCGTGGACGTGGATTTTCATGTGGTGCGAGAAGATCACCGAGGGCGAACGCAATCAGCGGATCAAACTGCAAGCGGCGCCGTGGGGCCTGAACAAACTGGCCAGGCGTGCGGCCAAGCACACGCTGTGGCTGGCGATCAGCGTGATGACCGGCCTGACCTTCGTCGGTTACTTCACGCCGATCCGCCCGTTGGCCGAAGAACTGCTGACTCTGCAAATCGGCGGCGTCAGCCTGTTCTGGGTGTTGTTCTTCACTGCCGCCACTTACATTAACGCCGGTTGGTTGCGAGAAGCGGTGTGCATGCACATGTGCCCGTATGCGCGATTCCAGAGCGTGATGTTCGACAAGGACACCCTGGCGATCGCCTACGACGTCGCCCGTGGCGAGAACCGTGGTCCGCGTAAGCGCGACGTGAAACCGGTCGAGGCCGGGCTTGGCGATTGCATCGATTGCCAGTTGTGCGTGCAGGTCTGCCCCACCGGCATCGACATCCGCGACGGTTTGCAGATGGAATGCATCGGATGCGCGGCGTGCATCGACGCCTGTGATTCGATCATGGACAAAATGAACTACCCACGCGGTTTGATCCGCTACAGTTCCGAGCGCGAGTTGCAGGGTGGCAAGACGCACCTGCTGCGACCACGGCTGATCGGTTATGTCGCGGTGTTACTGGTGATGATCGGCGCACTGGCGCTGGCGCTGGTCGAGCGGCCGATGGTCTCGCTGGACGTCACCAAGGATCGCGGGCTGTTCCGTGAAAACGGTCAGGGCCAGATCGAAAACATCTACACCCTCAAAGTCATCAACAAGACCCAGCAGCGCCAGGACTACAACCTGAGCCTGGTGGACGGCGATGGCTTCCAGCTGCAAGGCAAGACCGAACTGAGCCTGGCGCCGGGCGAGATTGTCGATGTGCCGGTTTCGGTGGCGATGACCACGGAACGCCCGAGCAGCAGCTCGCAGACCTTGAGTTTCAAGATCGCCGACAGCGATGAGCCCGAGATTTACAGCGTGGCGAAAAGCAGGTTTGTGGCGCCTATGAATCGCTGAGCCGTTAAGATGCTGTCGTTTTTCACTGACAACGCAACACCCTGTGGCGAGGGGATTTATCCCCGATGGCTGCGAAGCAGCCCCAAACCCTACAGCTGAGAAATACCTGGCACACCTCGCTGCATGGTTTCAGGGCTGCTTCGCAGCCCATCGGGGCGGTGCGACGTTTCGCTAAATCCCCTCACCACAATTGCATACACTCGAATCACTCACTGACCGGGCAACCGATGAAACGCTACGAAAAATTCGCCGACGACATCGCTGAACTGATCCGCTCCGGAGTTCTCGGCCCCGGCCAGCGCGTGCCGTCGGTGCGCTATGCCAGCCAGACCTACGGTGTCAGCCCGTCCACAGTATTCCAGGCCTATTACCTGCTTGAACGCCGCGGCCTGATCCGCGCCCGGCCGCGCTCCGGCTATTTCGTCAACACCCACGCCCCGAGCCCGTTCTCGGAGCCGGTGATCAGCAGCCACGTCAGCGATTCCACCGAGGTCGACGTCAGCGAATTGGTGTTCTCGGTGCTGGAGTCGATCAAAGACCCTAGCACCGTGCCGTTCGGCTCGGCGTTCCCCAGCCCGACGCTGTTCCCGCTACAACGCCTTTCGCGTTCATTGGCCAGCGCCGCACGGGAAATGGACCCGCGCATGGTCGTCACCGACATGTCGCCGGGCAACCCGCAGCTACGTCGACAAATCGCCCTGCGCTACATGGTCGGCGGGCTGATGCTGCCGATGGAGGAGCTGCTGATCACCAACGGCGCCCTCGAGGCGCTCAACCTGTGCCTGCAAGCCGTCACCGAACCCGGTGATCTGGTGGCCATTGAGGCGCCGGCGTTCTACGCCAGCCTGCAAGTGCTGGAACGCCTCAAGCTCAAAGCCGTGGAAATTCCCGTGCACCCGCGTGACGGCATCGACCTCGGCGTGCTCGCGCAGACGCTGGAGCGCCACCCGATCAAGGCCTGCTGGTGCATGACCAGTTTCCAGAACCCGATGGGCGCGACCATGCCCGAGGCGAAGAAACAGGAACTGGTCGAACTGCTGCGCCGCCATCAGGTGCCGCTGATCGAAGACGATGTCTACGCCGAACTCTACTACGGCCAACAGGCACCGAAACCGGCCAAGGCGTTCGACACCGAAGGGCTGGTGATGCATTGCGGCTCCTTCGCCAAGAGTCTGGCCCCCGGCTATCGCATCGGCTGGGTTGCCGCTGGGCGTTACGCGCAAAAGATCGAGCGGCTGAAACTGATGACGTCGTTGTGCGCGTCGATGCCGGCACAAGCGGCGATTGCCGATTACCTGCAACACGGCGGCTACGATCGACATCTGCGCAAACTGCGCTACGCCCTGGAAGAACAGCAGAGCGCGATGCTCGCGGCGATTGCCCGTTACTTCCCGGCGCAGACGCGGGTCAGTCAACCGGCGGGCGGCTACTTCCTGTGGCTGGAACTACCGCCGCAGATGGATTCGTTGAAGTTGTTTCAGATGGCGCTGGCGCAAGGCATCAGCATCGCGCCGGGGCCGATCTTTTCGCCGACCCAGCGGTTTCGCAATTGCATCCGCTTGAATTACGGCAGCCCGTGGACCGAGGATTCGGAGAAGGCAATGGAGACGTTGGGGCGGATTGTGCGGTCGTTCTGACAGATTGCAGGTGTTTGCACTGGCCCCATCGCTGGCAAGCCAGCTCCCACAGTGATTTGTATTGAGCACATATTCTGTGATCGACATCAAAACCTGTGGGAGCTGGCTTGCCAGCGATGAGGCCCTGTCAGGCAACAAAAAACCCGAAAATCAGCGCCCGCCACCCAGATCGACGAAGGTACCGGTGGCATAAGAAGCCTTGTCGGAAAGCAGCCAGACAATCGCCTCCGCCACTTCATCCGGCCGTCCGCCACGGGCCATCGGAATCGCCGACTCGAGCTTGCTGACTCGATCCGGATCGCCGCTCAATGCGTGGAAATCGGTGTAGATGAATCCCGGACGCACCGCATTGACCCGAATCCCCTCGCCCGCCACTTCCTTGGACAGACCGATGGTGAAGCTGTCGAGCGCGCCTTTGGATGCCGCGTAATCGACGTATTCATTCGGCGAGCCGAGGCGCGAAGCCACCGACGACACATTGACGATACTGCCACCCTGCCCGCCGTGTTTGGGCGACATGCGCAGGATCGCGTGTTTGGCGCAGAGGATCGGCGCCAGGACATTGGTTTTCATGATTTTGAGGATGCGGAATTCGGACATTTCATCGACTCGCGATTTGTGCCCGACGGTGCCGGCGTTGTTCACCAGTGCGGTGACCCGGCCCAGCTCGGTGTCGACCCGATGGAACATCGCGACCACTTCGTCTTCGATGCTGACGTCGGCGCGCACCGTAATGGCCTGTGCGCCCAGCGCGCGGACTTGCTCCAGCACGCTTTGCGCGGCCTGCTCATCCGACTGGTAATTGATGCAGATCCGATAGCCCTGCTCGGCAGCCAACAACGCCGTCGCGGCGCCAATCCCGCGCCCGCCACCGGTGATCACAATGACTTTATCCATGCTGGCCTTTCCCCCCAATGCCCACGTAACAATCGGGTGGAAGAATAACCGCCATTGACGGGTTTTGCATGGACTGTGTGCGAAGCGAAACCTGAGCTAAATCCCCTCACCACACAGTTTTCATCATCGGATAGGGATTGTGCCGATCAAACTGTCGCGTGCTTCTCGCCCCGGGTAATGTCCTGCATGAACTGGTCCGCCGGCATCGGATGCCCGAGCAGATACCCCTGCAACGAGTCACAGCCCAACTGGGTGAGAAAATCCTGCTGCGAGCCCGTCTCTACCCCTTCGGCGACAATCCGCAAGCCCAAGGCCTGGCCCAGCGCAACAATTGCAGAAACAATCGCTGCGTCGTCACTGTCGTGCTCCAGATCGCGGACAAAACCGCGGTCGATCTTCAGTTCATTGGCCGGCAGGCGCTTGAGGTACATCAGGCTCGAATAGCCGGTGCCAAAGTCATCGATCGACAGATCGACACCCATGTCCGACAACTCCTGCAACACGGTCATGCTCGCGTCAGCGTCGCTCATGGCCGTGGTTTCGGTGATTTCCAGGGTCAGGCTGTTGGCCGGCAAATGGTGAGTCGCCAATGCCTTCGCGACACTGCGCACCAGCCCGGCATGGCAGAACTGCAACGCCGAGAGGTTCACGGCAATGCGCCAGTCGGTGTAGCCGAGCACGTACCACTCACGCATCTGTCGGCAGGCTTCATTGAGCACCCAATCACCGATCGGGATGATCAGACCGGACTTCTCCGCCAGATCAATGAATTTGTCCGGCATCAGCATGCCGTGGATCGGGTGCTGCCAGCGCAACAACGCTTCGGCACCCACCGGATGACCGTTGGCAGCGTCGAATTTGGGCTGGTAATGCAGGGTGAACTGGCTGTGCTCCAGCGCTGCGCGCAAGTCCTGCAACAGTTGCAATTGTTTGCGCGCGTTGTTGTTCATCGAGGCGTCGAAGAAGCTGTAACCGTTTTTGCCGCCACCCTTGGCGTGATACATCGCGGCATCAGCGTTCATCAGCAGTTCCTGGGCGTTCTGGCCATTGCCCGGATACAGGGCGATGCCAACGCTGGCGGAGATCTGCAAATCATGTTCAGCCACACGGAATGATTGCGCGATCAGACCGACCTGACGCGCCGCCAGTCCCAACGCATCGTTGGGTTCGGTCAGGCGCACCAGCAAGACAAATTCATCGCCGCCGATGCGCGCCAGCGTGTCGAGGCTGCGCAAGTCTTCGCGCAAACGCACCCCGACTTCACGCAACAGTTGGTCGCCCATGTGATGGCCGAAGGCATCATTGACCGGTTTGAAGCCGTCCAGATCGATGAACATCAAGGCAAAGCAGCCACCTTGTTCATGGACTTTCTTCATCGCCTGATTGATCCGGTCGTCCAGCAGCATGCGATTGGGCAGACCGGTCAGGGTGTCGTGCAGCGCCAGCTGCGTCAGTTCGCGGTTGGCCACCGTCAGCGAGTGCGCCAGATCCGCCGTGCGTGCTTCAAGGCGTGCGTCGAGAATCGAAGTCAGCAAAGCAATCGACAACACCGCCAGCGTGGTGATCAGCACCAGGCTGTCGAGGCCATTGCCCTTCAGGCCATTGACCGTCGCGCCGCAGAAACTGCCGTCAGGAAACTGCGCGGCCGCCATGCCGGTGTAATGCATGCCGACAATCGCGATGCCCATGATCACCGCAGCGCCAGCGCGAATCAGACGCACATAAGGCGAATGCTGGCGCAGGCGGAAGGCAATCCACAACGCGGCGGCGGACGCACCGACGGCGATCAGCAAGGACGCGCCGAACAGCGTCGGGTCGTAGTCGATCCCGGGCGTCATGCGCATTGCCGCCATGCCCATGTAATGCATGGCACTGATGCCGGTGCCCATGATCAGTGCGCCGAACGCCAATTGCAGGACTGGCAGTTTCGGCTGGCTGACCAGCCACAAGGCGAACCCGCAGGACAGCATCGCGATCAGCAGCGACAGCACTGTGAGGGTGACGTCATAACCGAGGTCGATCGGCAGTTTGAAAGCCAGCATGCCGATGAAGTGCATCGACCAGACGCCAACACCCATGGCGAACGCGCCACCGGCAGTCCAGAAATGCACCGCCCGCCCTTTGGCGGTAGCGATACGACCGGTGAGGTCGAGGGCTGTGTAGGAAGCGAGGATCGCAACGCACAGCGAAATGAAAACCAGCGTGGAGGAATAAGTACCGATGAGCATGCGAATTCTCGTGACCACCCAACCCCGATAGTGTCCATTCTCGGTCGGGCAAATGCGGCGATTGTACTGATTGCGCAGAAGAACGCACTGACAAAGTGAGCAATCTGCCATCAACCCGATGAAACGCTTGTTTGATCGTCCTGCAAGGCTCTGGCCCGGGCCTCAAATACTGAAACACTTGCACTTGTGGCGAGGGAGCTTGCTCCCGCTGGAGTGCGCAGCGCTCCCAAACCTCTTGGGGTCGCTGCGCAACCCAGCGGGAGCAAGCTCCCTCGCCACAGTAGCGAATTTGCCGCCTGGATCAGCGGTTGTCGCTTACTTCCAGATCGCCATCCCAGCCGCCGCCCAGCGCGGCAATCAATTGCACGCTGGCAATCAATCGGCTCTGCAGAATGTTCAGCACGGTCCGCTCGTTGCTCAGCGCCGTGGCCTGCACCACTACCACATCGATATAGGCAATCAGCCCGGCCTTGTACTGGTTTTCCGTCAAACGCAAAGAGTCACGCGCGGCATCGAGGGCTTCCTGGCGCACCGCGGCCTCATCCTCGTACACCTTCAACTGCACCAGATAGTTTTCCACCTCGCGGAAACCATCGAGCACGGTTTGCCGATATTTCGCCACAGTCTGGTCATACACCGCCTCAGTGCGGTCGACTTCCGCCGAACGTATGCCGCCGTCGAACAGCGGCAGATCCAGTTTCGGCCCGACCGACCAGAAACGGTTTGGCAGACTGATCAGATTTTTCGAGGTGCTACTGCTGTAACCGCCACTCAGGCTCAGAGACAAATCCGGGTAGTACGCGGCTTTTGCCACGCCGATGTTGGCGTTGGCGGCAATTACCGAGCGCTCGGCCGAGGCAATGTCCGGGCGACGCTCGAGCAACTGCGACGGCAGGCTCAACGGCACCTGCGGCAAGTTCGGAATGGTCTGCGTCTCCGCAATATTGAAATCTGCGGGTGCCTGCCCGGTCAGCACGGCAATGGCATTCTCGAATTGCGCCCGTTGCCAGATCAGATCGACCAGATCGGCCTGGGTGGTTTTCAGCTGTGTCTGCGCCTGAGCGACTGCGTCACGCCCGGAAACCCCGGCACGGTACTGGTTCTGGGTCATTTTCAGCGATTTTTCGTAAGCCGCCACCGTCGATTCAAGCAGACGCTTTTGCTGATCGATCACCCGTAATTGCAGGTAGTTCTGCACCAGTTCCGACTGTTGGCTCAGGCGCATCGCCGCCAGATCGGCAAAACTCGCCTGCGCGCTGGCCTTGTCGGCTTCAAGTCCACGACGCAGCTTGCCCCAGATATCGGCTTCCCAACTGACGCCCAACTCGGCGTTGTAGGTATCGCGGATACCGCTGGAGGAACTGCTCAGACTAGAACTGCTACTGCCGGTGCCCTGGCTTGAACGGGTTTTGCCCAGACTCAGATCGACATTCGGATAAAACGCCCCACGTGCGCTGCGCACCAACGCCTGGGCCTGCCGGTATTGGGCTTCCGATTGCGCGACTGTCTGGTTGGAACTGTTGAGCTTTTCGACCAGGCCGTTGAGCTGCTGATCGCCATACAGTTCCCACCAGGCGCCACGGGCCAGCGAATCGCTCGGATTGGCTTGACGCCAGCCTTCGGCTTCCTTGTATTGAGCGATTTCGGCGGTCTGCGGGCGCTGGTAATCCGGGCCGACGGCGCAGGCACTGAGCATCGCCACGCACAGCGACAGGCTCAAGAGACGCGAGCCGCGAACGGTGGCCAGATGGATAAGCGATTGGTCAGTCATAGCGGAGTTTCCAGAGCGGCGTCAGTACGCACGCCACGCCATTTGTTGAAGCGATGGCGCAGCTTGTCGAGATAGAGGTAAACCACCGGGGTGGTGTAAAGCGTCAGAACCTGGCTGAAAATCAGCCCGCCGATGATGGTCAAGCCCAATGGCTGGCGCATTTCCGCACCTTCGGCACGGCTGAGCAACAACGGCAAGGCACCGAGAATCGCCGCCAGTGTAGTCATCAGAATCGGTCGCAGACGTTGCAGACAGGCGCTGCGGATCGATTCCAGTGGCGTCATGCCGTGGTGCCGTTCCAGTTGCAATGCGAGATCGATCATCAGGATCGCGTTTTTCTTCACCACGCCGATCAGCAGGAACAACCCGAGCAACGAGATCAGGCTGAATTCGCCGCCCAACGCATAAATCGACAGCAATGCTCCGACCCCGGCCGACGGCAAGGTCGACAGAATCGTCAACGGGTGAATGTAGCTTTCATACAGCACACCGAGGACCAGATACACCGCCAGCAGCGCGCCGAGGATCATGAACGGCTGGCTCTTCTGGGTGGCGGCAAAGGCGTCGGCGGTACCGGCCATTTTCGCAATCACATCCTCCGGCAAGCCGAGTTTGGCAATCGCCCGCTCGATGGCGGCGCTGCCCTGCTCCACCGTTACGCCTTCGGCCATGTCGAAGGAAATGTCCTCGGAGGCAAACTGACCTTCGTGGCTGACCCGGTCGTCTTCCAGGCTGCTCTCGTAGTGAGCGATGGTCGACAACGGAATCCGCGCACCGTCAGCCGTGATCACCTGCACCTGTTTGAGCGTCACCGGGTCCTGGGCGTACTTCGGATTGACCTCCATCACCACTTGATACTGGTTGAGGCTGTCGTATATCGTCGAAATCTGCCGCTGGCTGTAAGCGTTGTTCAGCACCGCCGTGACCATGTTCATGTCGACGCCCAGGCGTTTAGCCTGATCTCGATCAACGATCAACGTCACCTGTTGCGCGCCTGCGCCTTCACGGGCATCAATCGCGGTCAGTTCCGGTAAGGCTCGCAACGCCGCGACGACCTTTGGATACCACTTGCGCAACTCACCCAGATCACCGCTCTGCAGGATGTAGCTGTACTGCGAAGTGGTCTGTTCGCGGCCCCCGCCGAATTGCAGGTCCTGATCCGCCATCAGCATCAATTGCGCACCGGGCACCTTGGGCATTTCCTTGCGCAGACGTTCGATGACTTTCTGCGCCGACAACTGGCGCTCCTTGATCGGTTTCAGGCGTACCAGCATGAACGCGTTGTTGGTGCCGTTGGTGCCACCGATGAACCCGGCGACACTTTCTACCGCTTCGTCCTTGAGCACGGCGCGGCGGAAGGTTTCCATTTTCGGCTGCATCACGCTGAACGACAGCCCGTCGTCGCCGCGCACAAAACCGATCAACTGCCCGGTGTCCTGCTGCGGCATGAAAGTTTTCGGAACCACCACGTAAAGCGCCACGTTGACGCCAACGGTGATGATCAGGCTGAGCAGCGTCAGGCGTCGATGGCGCAATACCCAATCAAGGCTGGTGGCGTATTTGCCGACCATCCAGTCGTTGGTCTTGCGGCTCCAGCGCTGTAAACGGTTTTCCTGCCCCGGCGTATGCGGCTTGAGCCAGCGGGCGCAGAGCATCGGCGTGAGTGTCAGGGACACCACCAGCGATACCACGATGGCTGCGGCCAAGGTGATGGAAAACTCGCGGAACAGGCTCTCGACAATCCCGCCCATGAACAGAATCGACAGGAACACCGCGACCAGCGAAACGTTCATCGACAGAAGCGTGAAGCCGACTTCCTTGGCGCCAAGGTACGCGGCCTGCATCGGTTTGACGCCTTCGTCGATGTGCCGGGAAATGTTTTCCAGCACCACAATGGCGTCGTCCACCACCAGGCCGGTGGCAAGAATCAGCGCCATCAGCGACAGGTTATTCAGCGAAAAACCATACAGGTACATCACCGCGAACGTGCCGACCAGCGACACCGGTACCGCCAACGTCGGAATCAGCGAAGCGCGGAAGTTACCGAGAAACAGGAACACCACCAGAATCACCAGTGCCACGGCGATCAGCAAGGTCATTTCGGCTTCGTGCAATGTGGCCTTGATCACCGGCGAGCGGTCCATCGCCAGATTCAGCTTGACGCTGGCCGGCAGCACCGCTTGCAACGCGGGGAGCTGCGCCTTGATCTCGTTGACCGTCTCGATGATGTTGGCGCCGGCCTGGCGGTTGATCACCAACAGCACCGCCGCGTCATCGTTGAAGAAACCGCTGTTGTAACGATCTTCTACGCCATCGCTGACCTTGGCCACGTCCTTGAGGCGCAACGCGGCACCGTCGGCATAATGGATGATCAGCGATTCGTAATCCTTGGCTTTCTCCAGTTGGTCGTTGGCCTGAATCTGCCACAACCGTTGGCCGTCTTCGACCGAGCCCTTGGGCCTGCGCACGTTGGCGTCGGCGATGGTCTTGCGTACATCGTCGAGCGCCACGCCGTACTGGTTCAGTGCCTGCGGTTCGAGTTCGATGCGCACCGCCGGCAAGGAGCTGCCGCCGATCTGCACTTCGCCGACGCCCTGAACCTGCGACAGGCTCTGCGAAAGAATGGTCGACGCCAAGTCGTAGAGCTGGCCTTTTTCCAGCACGTCCGAGGTCAACGACAGCACCATGATCGGCGCCTGCGACGGATTGACCTTTTTGTAGGTCGGCATGCTGCGCATCCCGCTCGGCAACAGGTTGCGCGAAGCGTTGATCGCCGCTTGCACTTCCCGCGCCGCGCCATTGATGTCGCGGTCGAGGTCAAATTGCAGAATGACCCGGGTCGAGCCCTGACTGGAGCGGCTGCTCATGGTGTTGACGCCGGCAATCGCGCCGAACGAACGTTCCAGCGGCGTGGCCACGGTGGATGCCATGACTTCCGGACTGGCACCGGGCAGGCTCGCCTGCACGACGATCACCGGGAAGTCCATCTGCGGCAACGGCGCCACCGGCAGCAAACCGAAACTCACACCGCCCAGCAACATGATCGCCAGGCTCAGAAGCATGGTCGCGACCGGGCGTTTGATGAAAGGACCGGACAGATTCATTGACCAATATCCCAGGATTCACTCAGAACCATTGTGGGAGCGAGCCTGCTCGCGAAGAGGTCGTCACATCCAGCATGTGTAGCGACTGAAACGCCGCATTCGCGAGCAGGCTCGCTCCCACATGAGGTTAGCTCTGGGGGTGAAGTCATACCGCCACCTCTTCGGTGTCGGCATCGGTTTTACCGAAACGACGGCCGAGACGGTCGAAATTCAGGTAGATCACCGGCGTGGTGAACAGCGTCAGCACCTGGCTCACCAGCAAGCCACCGACCATCACCAGACCCAGCGGTTGACGCAACTCAGCACCGGAACCGGTCGCCAGCATCAACGGCACCGCACCGAACAGTGCCGCCAGTGTGGTCATCAGAATTGGCCGGAAACGCAGCAGTGCCGCCTGATAGATCGCTTCCTCGGGCGCCATGCCCTGGTTGCGTTCGGCATCGAGGGCGAAGTCGATCATCATGATCGCGTTCTTCTTGACGATGCCGATCAGCAGAATGATGCCGATGATCGCGATCATGCCCAGGTCGTTACCGCTGAGCAGCAACGCCAGCAAGGCACCGACCGCCGCCGACGGCAGGGTCGAGAGAATGGTGATCGGGTGAATGTAACTCTCGTAGAGCACGCCGAGCACGATGTACATGGTCACCACCGCCGCCAGAATCAGCAGCAAGGTGCTCGACAGCGACGCCTGAAACGCTTCGGCCGCGCCCTGGAACTGGGTCTGCACGCCAACCGGCATTCCAATGTCTTTCTGTACCTGCTCGATGATGTCTACCGCGTGACCCAGCGCTACACCAGGGGCGAGGTTGAACGACATCATCACCGCTGGAAACTGGCCGATGTGGGTGATCGCCAGTTGCGCCTGACGCTCTTCGACGTGGGCCAGACTCGACAGGCGTACTTGCGCACCGTCGGTGGTTTTCACGTGAATCTGATCCAGCGCCTGCGGGCCGATCTTCTCCCCGGCCTGCGCTTGCAGGACCACGCGGTACTGACTGGCCTGCGTGTAGATGGTCGAAATCTGCCGCTGGCCGAAGGCGTCGTACAGCGCATCGGTGATGTTTGCCACCGAAACGCCGAGGCGCGAAGCGGCATCGCGGTCGATGACCAGATAGACCTGCAAGCCTTTGTCCTGCAAATCACTGGCAACATCAGTCAGTTCGGGACGCTGCGCCAGTGCCTCGACCAATCGCCCGCTCCATTCGCTGAGCAATTCGGAATCCGGCGAAGACATGCTGAACTGGTACTGCGTGCGACTGACCCGATCTTCAATGGTCAGGTCCTGTACAGGCTGCATGAACAGGCGAATGCCGACCAGTTTGTCCAGTTGCGGTTGCAGGCGCGCAATCACTTCGGTGGCGGTCAGATCGCGCTCGCCGTGAGGCTTGAGGTTGATCAGCAAGCGGCCGCTGTTGAGCGTGGCGTTGTCGCCATCGACGCCAATGTAGGACGACAGACTCTGCACCGCCGGGTCTTGCAGAATGACCTTGGCCAGTTCCTGTTGACGCTCACCCATCGCGGCGAAGGAAATCGATTGCGGAGCCTCGGAAATACCCTGAATCACCCCGGTGTCCTGCACCGGGAAGAACCCCTTGGGCACGACCATATAAAGGAACACGGTCAGTGCCAGTGTGCCGATGGCCACCAGCAGCGTCAGCGGTTGATGCTTGAGCACCCACTGCAACTTGCGGCCATAAGCGGCGATCATCCAGTCGATGCACGCACCGCTGGCCCGGTAGAAACGGCCCTGCTCATGTTCTTCCGGCTCGCGCTTGAGCAGACGTGCGCACATCATCGGCGTCAGGGTCAGCGATACCACGAGAGAAATCAGGATTGCCACCGCCAGGGTGATGGCAAATTCGCGGAACAGTCGACCGACGACGTCGGCCATGAACAGCAGCGGGATCAACACCGCGATCAACGACAGTGTCAGGGAGATCAGGGTGAACCCGATCTGCTTGGCGCCCTTGAGCGCGGCTTGCATCGGACTGTCGCCCTCCTCGATGAAACGCGCGATGTTTTCCAGCATCACGATCGCATCATCGACCACAAAACCGGTGGCGATGGTCAGGGCCATCAGGGTCAGGTTATTGACCGAGAACCCGGCCAGGTACATCACGCCAAAGGTGCCGATCAGCGACAGCGGCACGGCCACCGACGGAATGATCGTCGCGCTGAAACGGCGCAGAAACAGGAACGTCACCATCACCACCAAAGCGATAGCAATCAGCAGTTCGTGCTGCACGTCAGTGACCGAGGCACGGATGGTCTGGGTACGGTCGGTCAACACCGTGACTTCGAGACCGGCCGGCAGGTTGTCGGTGATGCTCGGCAGCAAGGCCTTGATCCGGTCGACCACTTCAATCACGTTGGCACCCGGCTGACGCTGGATGTTCAGCAACACGGCCTGATTGAGGTTGGCCCACGCGGCCAGACGCTCGTTCTCGGCACCGTCGACGATTTCCGCGACGTCCTTGAGCCGCAGCGGCGCGCCATTCTTGTAGGCGAGGATCAGGTTGGCGTAATCCTTGGGCGACGTCAGCTGGTCGTTGGCATCGAGCATCGACACCCGGGTCGGGCCGTCGAAGTTACCTTTCGGCTGGTTGACGTTGGACGCGCTGATCAGCGTGCGCACGTCCGACAGGTTCAGGCTGTTGGCGGCCAGTGCTTCCGGGTTGACCTTGATCCGCACCGCCTGACGCTGACCGCCGGCAATACTGACCATGCCGACGCCGCTGATCTGGGCGATTTTCTGCGCCATGCGCGTATCGACCAGATCATTGAGTTTGGGCAGGAGCATGGTTTTCGAAGTGATGGCCAGGGTCAGCACCGGGGTGTCCGCCGGGTTGACCTTGTTGTACACCGGCGGCGCCGGCAAATCAGTCGGCAGCAGGTTGGTCGCGGCGTTGATCGCGGCCTGCACCTGTTGTTCGGCGACGTCCATGTTGATGTCGAGGCTGAAACGCAGGGTCAGCACCGACGCGCCGCCGGAACTGGTCGAGGCCATTTGCGTCAGGCCCGGCATCTGCCCGAACTGACGTTCAAGCGGCGCGGTGACGGCACTGGTCATCACGTCCGGACTAGCGCCGGGGTACAAGGTCATGACGCGGATGGTCGGGTAATCGACCTGTGGCAGCGCCGACACCGGAAGCAAGCGATACGCGATCAGGCCGGCCAGCACAATGGCGAGCATGCTCAGCGTAGTGGCTACCGGTCGGAGGATGAACAGCCGCGAAATGTTCATGCGCCCTTCTTGGCCTTTTCAGTGACAGTGGCGTCAGTCGGGGTAGCGGCAGATTTGCCCTGCAAGTGTTCAGTCGGCGTGGTGGGTACTTGATTGCTGTCGTTGACCACCTCCACTTCGCTGCCCTCTTTCAGGCGGTCGGTGCCTTCGAGTACCACGCGATCGCCCGCCGCCAGACCCTCGGTGATCACAGTGTTTTCACCGTCACTGGCGCCGATCTTCAACTGGCGAATGGTGACTTTCTTGTCACCCTCCAGCGCATAGACGAACGTGCCGTTGGTGCCGAACTGGATGGCTGCTGACGGTGCGAGTACCACGCCTTTGAGCGTGTCGGCCAGCAGGTGCACGTTGACGAACTGATTAGGGAACAACGACTGATCGCGGTTCTCGTAACGGGCCTTGAATTTCAGCGTGCCGGTGGCGACGTCGATCTGGTTGTCGAGGCTTTGCAGTACGCCGGTGGCCTGCAGTTTGGTGTCGCCGCGATCCCAGGCTTCGGCTGGCAGTTTGGCGCCGCTGCGATAGCGCGCGAGCACGGTTTCCAGGCTGTTTTCCGGCAGCGTAAACGCGACACTGATGGGTTGAGTCTGGGTGATCACCGCGAGGAACGTGGTGTCGTTCGCCGCGACGAGGTTGCCGACGTCGACCTGACGCAGGCCAACGCGACCGGCAATCGGCGCGCGGATCTTGGTGAATTCGAGATTGAGCTTGGCGTCGTTGACCGCCGCCTGATTGGTCTTGACCGTGCCGAGGTACTGACCGACCAGCGCTTCGGCGGTGTCGAGGGTCTGTTTGGCGATGCTGTCCTCTTTGAACAGACCGCGATAACGCTCGACATCGACCTGTGCGTTTTTCAGTTGCGCCTGATTCTGCAACAAGGTGCCTTCGGCCTGGAGCAAGGCGTTCTGGTAAGGACGCGGATCGATCTCCGCCAGCAGGTCGCCAGCCTTGACCATCTGCCCTTCTTCGAAGTTGATCTTCACCAGCTCACCGCCGACCCGGCTGCGCACGTTGATGGTGTTCAACGCAGTCACCGTACCCAGCGCCTTGTAATACAGCGGGAAGTCCCCTGTGACCGCCGGCGCCACGCGCACCGGAATCGGCCCGGAGCCACCGCCGAAGCCTGGACGCATCATCCCCGAACGTCCGGTGTGCCCGGCCGCAGCCTTCTCACCGCCCTCCTTGTGGGCTGAACCGGCCGGCCAGAATTTCCAGCACAGGACGGCAATAACCAACAAGATCAGCAGGCTGATCAGCCAGCGACGGGAGTTACGGGGGGATGATTGCATGGAGTGATTAACCATTGGGCGCGTGGGCTTCTTTTACAGGAGGCTGAACGATAAGCACTGGTGGGGGTAAAGCAAAGCAGCTTTACCGGCAATTTACCTTCAACTTACGTTTCAAGGTGTGAGGCAAAACACTGATACACAAATGAAAACGGCCTGGACAGGGCCAGGCCGTTAACAATTGTAAAAGCGATTGTTTCAGAGCACTTATTTCAGAACGGCGAGTGCAGCTTCGTAGTTCGGTTCTTCAGCGATTTCCTTGACCAGTTCGCTGTGCAGGACGTTGTCGTTTTCGTCCAGAACCACGACTGCGCGGGCAGTCAGGCCTTTCAGCGGGCCGTCGGCGATGGCCACGCCGTAGTTTTCGATGAACTCGGCGCCGCGCAGGGTCGACAGGTTCTGCACGTTTTCCAGGCCTTCGGCGCCGCAGAAGCGTGCCTGGGCGAACGGCAGGTCAGCCGAGATGCACAGCACCACGGTGTTGGCGACTTCGTTGGCCTGAGCGTTGAACTTGCGTACGGAAGTCGCACAGGTCGGGGTATCGACGCTTGGGAAGATGTTCAGCACTTTGCGCTTGCCGGCAAAGTCTTTCAGGGTGACGTCGGACAGATTGCCGGCAACCAGAGAAAAGGCTGGCGCCTTGGAACCGGCTTGTGGCAACTGGCCGTTGACTTGAACCGGATTGCCTTTGAGGGTGACTTGAGCCATGACTTGAGTCCTTCTGAACGTTGTTTTAGAAAATCACGCAAGGGCCGAAGTTAACCACGAAATTGTTCTACAACCTATGCCTCAACCAAAATTGTCATGTTCTTGCCGTGAAATTGCATACAACCCGATTACCTGTGGGAGCGAGCCTGCTCGCGAAAGCAACCTGTCAGTCAACGCTATGCTGAATGTGCTGCCTTCGCGAGCAGGCTCGCTCCCACAGGGATCTTCGTAGATATCCGATGTGCATCATTTATTTTGGAGACTCTGTCGATTCGTGATCAGCTCATTCGACTAAGTAGTGAGTCCCTCACACTCTCTGGAGTAACTGCCATGCGATTCATGATCCTTGTCAAAGCCAGTGCCGATTCCGAAGCCGGCGTCATGCCCAGCGAAGAGTTGCTGACCGCCATGGGCAATTTCAACGAAGAACTGGCCAAGGCCGGCATCCTGGTCGCCGCGGATGGCCTGCACCCGAGCAGCAAGGGCACACGCGTGCGCTTCTCGGGTGACAAACGTACGGTGATTGACGGGCCGTTCATCGAAACCAAAGAGCTGGTGGCCGGCTACTGGATCTGGGACGTGAAGTCCAAAGAAGAAGCCATCGAATGGGTCAAGCGCTGCCCGAACCCGATGCCGGGCAGCGACTCGGACATCGAAATCCGGCAGATATTCTCTGCCGAGGATTTCGGTGCGGAATTCACGCCGGAGTTGCGTGAGCAGGAAGAGCGCATCCGCGACCAAGCGAAGAAATCCTGACCCGACCCGCGCATGGAATGCCATCAACCTGTGGGAGCGGGCAAGCACGCTCCCACAGATTTAGTTTCAGTTGCACTCTCTGAAACAAGATCAAAAGATCGCAGCCTTCGGCAGTTCCTGCGAAAAGCGGGAATGCTCAGCACACTTTCCCGTGATCTCGCGCACAAAACCAAAGAATTAATCCATTCGACTGGCTAACTCCCGCTTAGCTGCTAGCTTCATTCAGACGTGTCCTACAGGCTTGATAAGAAAGGGATAATGCCGTCAACGGCCGCCAAGTGCCGAAGCGTCCGAATGAGCACCAGGGAATCGGGGAATTATGTTGAATCAATGGGGATGCTACGCCTTGCTGTTGGCGAGTTCGCTGACGCCGACAGGTTTTGCCTGGGCAAATAACGCCGAGGAGGCCAACAAAAGTAACAACCCGCTGAACCTGGCCCCCGGCGCCAACCTTCAGGACTACTACACACCCAGGCTTTACGACAGCAACGTCCATACCAACGACGCTTTGTTGCGCGGCACGTTGCCAGTGGCGCCGAACGACTTCATCGGTGTGCCGCAATTGCTCCGCGCAACCATGCCGATCAGCACCCGCCCCGACCCGCACGGCGGCTACAGCACTGGCATCGGCGACCTCAATCTGTTCGATATCTTCCTGCTCAAGACTGACGGCGTGCAATTGGGCATCGGCCCGCAAATCACCGCGCCGACCGCTGCCGAGGATGAACTGGGCACCGGCAAATGGCAGGCCGGCCTTGCCGCGATAGCGATTGATTCTTCGCCGCGCGGGCTGCTCGGCGCACTGGTGCAGTATCAGAGTTCGTTCGCCGGCGATCACGATCGGCCCCACGTCGAAACCGCCACGATGCAACCCTTCATCATCCATAACCTGGAAAAAGGCTGGTACCTGCGTTCCACCGGCACCTGGACGTTCGACCTGAAAAACGACACCCACTACATCCCGATCGGTCTGGGCGCAGGCAAGGTGTGGAAATCCGGCAGCAACATTCTCAACGCTTTTGTCGAGCCGCAATGGACGGTCGAACGCAAAGGCGATGGCCTGCCGCAATTCACCCTGTTCGCTGGCATCAACGTCACGTTCGGCAAATAAGGACTTCGCCATGCACAGTGCACTTCGCACCGCCGGCTTCAGCCTGATGACCATGTTTGTCAGTTGCGGTGTCGGCGCTCAGGATCTCGATACGCCGATCGGCAAGATCGCCATGCAGGGCGAACTGCCGGCCCATGAGTCAATTGCCAAACTCTATGCCGAACTGGATTTCCAGCAGGCCACCCAGAGTTATCTGTGGGCGTTGCCGCTGGTGTCCTACGCGCAGTGGCAGGAAGAGTTTCGCGACAAACTCGGCGCTCGCAGCGGCGACCTTATGGTGCTCAACAGCTACGAAGACAAACTCGGGGTGATCACCGCCAACGCCACCACGCCGTACATTCTCGGTTTCGTCGACCTCAGCGAAACCGGGCCGCTGGTAATCGAGCTGCCGCCGGGGCCGACCGCTGGCGGCATCGGTGATTTCTGGCAACGGGCGATCATCGACATGGGCCAGACCGGGCCGGACAAAGGTCAGGGTGGCAAATACCTGGTGCTGCCACCGGGCGCAGAGCCGCCAGCGGATGCCGGCAAGTATTACCTGGCGAAATCGGAAACCATGAATGTGCTGGTGGGTTTCCGCGTGCTTGATCCGGACCCAGCCAAAGGTAAGGCTCTGGTCGAGCAGTTCAAGATGTACCCGTACGCCAAGCGCAGCGAGCCGAGCAAAACCCGTCTGCTCTCCCCCGGCGGCAAAGCCTGGTCGGGCACGCAGCCACGCAGTATCGCTTACTGGCAACGCTTGCATCAGATCATCCAGAAGGAGCCGGTCAATGAACGCGACCGTTTCTATATGGCCATGCTCGCCAGCCTCGGCATCGAGAAAGACAAACCTTTCAACCCCAACACCCATCAGCGTCAGGCGCTGGAGCAAGGCGCGCAGGTCGGTGAGCTGATCGCCAAGGCCAACACCTTCGCCAAGCGTTTCCCCGATGCGCAGTATTGGCCGGATCGGCATTGGGACACCGTGCTGAACATCGCCGAGCCGTCGCAACGCGTGGCCTATTACGACCAGTTGTGGGAGCGCAGTGCTTGGTTCTACGAGGCGGTCACCAACACCA
Source organism: Pseudomonas sp. NPDC087598 (assembly GCF_044743525.1). Taxonomy (NCBI): domain Bacteria; kingdom Pseudomonadati; phylum Pseudomonadota; class Gammaproteobacteria; order Pseudomonadales; family Pseudomonadaceae; genus Pseudomonas; species Pseudomonas sp. NPDC087598. The sequence continues at coordinate 186,902 of NZ_JBIUWQ010000002.1, forward strand.
AAGGCATGATTTCGAAAACGCCGGGGCTGGGCCAGACCTACCTCGGCGCCTACACCGATGCCAAAGGTGAATGGCTGGATGGCGGCAAAAGCTATCGCCTGCACGTCGGCACCCCGCCACCCGCCAAGCAGTTCTGGTCGATGACTGTTTACGACATCGACAGCCGTTGCCTGATCGATAACCCGCAGCGAAAGGCCGATTTGTCGTCGCGTCAGGACCTGAAGAAAAACTCCGACGGTTCGGTCGACCTGTACTTCGGCCCGACCGCGCCAAAAGGTTTCGAGAACAACTGGGTGCAGACCCTGCCCGGCAAACACTGGTTCAGCTATTTCCGCCTGTATGCGCCGACCGAAGCCTATTTCGACAAGAGCTGGAAACTCGACGACATCACTGTCGTGCAGTGATTAAGGACAACTCATGAACACACGCCATCTGTTGCTCACCGGCCTGACCCTCGCGTTGAGCACCAGCGCCTGGGCCGACTTCAGCGCAAGCCCGGAAGAGGCCCGTGGTATCGCCAAGGAAGCCTATCTGTACGGTTTCCCGGTGGTCGAGATGTACAAGACCCTCTACACCCAGGCCGTCGACAGCAAAAGCCCTAACTACAAGGCGCCGTTCAACCAAATTGGCAATACCGCCAAGGCTTTCACCGCCAAGGACACCGCATTCGTTACGCCGAATGCCGATACGCCCTACTCGTTCGTCTGGATGGATCTGCGCGCCGAGCCACTGATCCTGACCTTGCCGCCTATTGAGGAGCATCGTTATTACTCAGTGCAATTGATCGACGCCTACACGCAGAACTTCGCCTATCTGGGCACGCGCAGCACCGGCAACAACGGCGGCCATTTCATGATTGCCGGCCCGGACTGGCAGGGGCAGCAACCGGTCAACATTGATCGGCTGCTGCGTAGCGAAAGCAACATCGCCTACGCCCTGTACCGCACACAGCTGTTCGATGAAAAGGACCTGGCCAAGGTCAAGCAGATCCAGAAGGGCTACAAGGTCGAAACCCTCAGCCATTACGTCAAACAGAAAGCCCCGGCCCCGGCGCCGAAGGTCAGTTGGCCGAAACCGACACCGACCATGAGCGAAACCCCGGATCTGTTCCGTTACCTGAACTTCATGCTCGCCTTTACGCCGCCGCAGGATATCGAGAAAGACCTGCTCGCACGCTTCGCGAAAATCGGAATCGGCGCCGGCCAGCCGTTCGATCTGAAGTCCCTCAGCGCCGAACAACACAAGGCTCTTGAGGACGGCATCAGCGACGCCAAGGCCGAATTCGCCACGCTCAAGAAAGACAAGATCGACACCCACCAGGTCACCAGCGGCGACTTCTTCGGCACCCGCGATCATCTCAAGGGCAACTACCTGTATCGCTACACCGGCGCCAAAGTGGGCATTTTTGGCAACTCCGCCGAAGAGGCGAATTACATCGGCTATTTCGTCGACAAGAACGGCCAACCAGTCGACGCCGGCAAACACGACTACACCCTGCACTTCGACAAGGGCGCCCTGCCGCCGGCCGATGCTTTCTGGTCATTGACGATGTACGACGGCAAGAATCAATTGCTGGTGGCCAACCCGCTCAATCGTTACCTGATCAACTCACGAATGCTGGCGGATCTGAGGCTCGATGCCGACGGCGGGCTGACCCTTTACGTGCAACACAAGAATCCCGGCAAGGACAAACAGGCCAACTGGCTGCCGGCGCCGAACGGGCCGTTTTATGGGGTACTGCGTATTTACCTGCCACAGCCGCAGGTGGCCAGTGGCGAATGGAAGATTCCGCTGCTGACCCCGGTCGATGCAAAACAATAAACGGAGACAGTGATGGTCAAGCCTTACGTTGTGCGCCCGATGCTGGCGCTGTGCATGCTCGGCAGTCCGCTGTTGTACGCCGCCGAGGGCGGGGTTGGCCGGCCGATTACCGGGCAACAGGTGTATTCCAATGCGGGGGTCATCCCACCGGAACCGGGCTGGGTGGTTTCGGTGACCAGTATCTGGTACGACGGTTCTCTGAAGGGCAGTCGCGGTGCGCCGATTTCCGGCGAAGTCAGTGCCGGCATCGACATGAAAGTCTCGTACACCATGACCAACCTGACCCACGTCTGGGACACCGGCAAAGGGCCGTGGAATTTCGCTTCGGCCATCGGCATTCCGGTGCAATACACCGACATCGACGCCGCTGTTACCGGCCCGCGTGGTCGCACCCTCGGCACCAGCGACTCCGGCACTCAGTTCGCCGACCCGCTGATCACGCCGATTGCTGCCGGTTATCACTTCGACGCGCTGAACCACATCTCGTTTTCCCTGCCGATCTACGTCCCGGCAGGCGCGTACAACGACAACCGACTGGCCAACCCCGGACAGAACAATTACACGTTCATGCCGACCGTGGCCTTCACCCATCTCGACGGCAAGGGCGGCGAGTTCACCCTGTCGAGCGGGCTTGAGTTCTACACCGAAAACGACGCCACGGATTATCGCAACGGCAATATTTTCACGCTTGATGCGCTGTGGACCTACGGTTTCGGCAGTGGCTGGAACGCAGGGCTGGCCGCCGGTTACATCCAGCAGATCAGCGATGACAAAGGCGATACCGCCGATGCGTTGAATGGCTTTCGCGGACGCTCGGTCGGTGCCGGCCCTACCGTCGGCTGGAGCGGCAAGTTCGCCGACACGCAGGCCAGTTTCAGTGCACGCTGGGTGCCGGAGTTCGACACCAAGAACCGCCCCGAAGGCAACGGCATCAGCGTCAACATGACCCTGGCGTTTTTCTAGAAGGAGCCAGGGATGGCTATTACCCGCCGCTTGACCTTATGCACTGCGCTGTTCAGCGGTATTGCTTGTGCCAGTGGCGACTTGCCGACCCTGGGTGATGCCCCGGCGCAGATTGCCGGCAAGGGTGACCCGGAAACCTGCCATCGACTTCAGCAGGACTTCGACATCGACCTGAAAAAAGTCGTCGCCGCCGGTTGCGATCCGTCCACCGAGCAAATCGCCAAGCTGATGGACAACCCGGTCGGCAACCTTGTGCTGCTGTTCAACCAGTACGACTACACCGCACTCAAAGGTCCGAACAGCAACGGCACGCGGATGCTCGGCAAATACAGTTTCATGCCGACCTTCCCGATTTCAATTGGCGAGGACTGGAACCTGATCAACCGCCTCCCCATCAGCTACGTCAGCGCGCCAGTCAATCACAAAGCCGGCAACCTGATCGGCATGGGGCCGAACGAGTTGCTACACGATCGAGGCGACTTCGCCTCAGTCGTGCAGGACCCGTTTGACCGCACCAGCGGCTTCGGCGATCTGGCCTACGTCGGCGTGTTCTCGCCCAAGGAGCCGATTCGCTTTGCCGGCGGCGGCAAAATGGTCTGGGGCTTCGGCCCGACCGCGATGTTCCCCACCGCCGAAGAAGACGTGCTCGGCACCGGCAAATATTCCCTCGGCCCGGCGTTCGTCGCCGCCTACCTCGGCCCGGACTGGACCCTCGGCGTGTTTCCGCAGCACTGGTGGTCGGTGGGCGGCGACAGCAAACGCAAGGACGTCAGCCTGACCAACGTGCAGTACTTCATTCAGCGGGCGATTCCAGGGCCGGAGCAATGGCGGATCGGCATGACCCCCAACGTCACGGTCAACTGGAAAGCCGAGGGCGGCAACAAAGTCACCTTCCCCATCGGCATCGGTGCCGGGCGGATTTTCAACTTCGGCAAATTGCCGGTACGCATCTCTGGCGAGATCCAGTACTCGGCGATTCACCCGGACGACCTGATCAGTAGCCGCTGGAATTTCCGGCTGTCGTTCATTCCGGTCATTCCGACGTTCATGTTTTGAGAAGGAAGCACAAGTCATGACAGCACTCAGCGACCTCAACGCCCTGCAAGCGAGCATTGCCGAATCGGTGCTCGGCCAGGATCAGGTGATCCGGCAGATCCTGCTCGGACTGTTGGCCAACGGGCATTTGCTGCTGGAAAGCCTGCCCGGGCTGGCCAAGACGCGCACGGTCAAGGCGCTGGCCAAACACCTGGACGCGAAGATGAGCCGGATTCAGTTCACCCCGGACTTGCTGCCATCGGACATCACCGGCGCCGAGGTGCTGCATCAGGTCGCCGGGCAAAACGAAATCCGCTTCCAGCAAGGGCCGCTGTTCGGCAACCTGATCCTCGCCGACGAGATCAACCGCGCCCCCGCCAAGGTCCAGGCGGCGCTGCTCGAAGCCATGGAAGAGCGGCAGATCACCGTGGCCGGCAACAGTCATCTGCTGCCGGAACTGTTCATCGTGGTGGCGACGCAAAACCCGATCGAACAGGAAGGTACGTATCCTCTGCCGGAAGCGCAGATGGACCGGTTTCTGATGAAAGTCCTGCTCGATTACCCCAGTGCCGACAATGAAAGCCAGGTCTTGCGTCTGTTGCGCGCCGAGGAGTTCGCCCAGGGTGCGAACACCGCGCCGACCAAGGGTTTCAGTCTGTCGCAGGAGGTGATTTTTGCCGCGCGCAAGGAAGTCAGTGCGGTGCATGTTTCGCCGGCCATCGACACCTATCTGATCGACCTGATCAACGCCACACGCCACCCCGCCGACTACGACGAAGACCTCAGACGCTGGATCAGCATTGGCGCCAGTCCCCGTGGCGGCATTGGTCTGGATCGCTGCGCGCGCGCCGATGCGTGGTTGCAGGGCCAGGATTTTGTTTCGCCGGACAACGTCCGTGCCGTGGTGCATCCGGTGCTGCGTCATCGTTTGCAATTGAGTTATGACGCGGTGGCCGATGGCGTGACGGCCGATCAGGTGCTGGACCGGATTCTTGACAAAGTGACGATCCCCGCGTGAACGCTGACGGTCTGGTCTACGTCTCTCTCGCGCAGTTGATGGCGCTGGAGTTCAAGGCCCGTGACCTGAGTTTTCTGGCGCGCCAGCCGCAAGGCAGCATCCTTGCCGGCAACCATGCCTCGCGTCTGCGCGGGCGTGGTTTGAACTTCGATGAGCTGCGCCGCTATCAGCCCGGCGACGACTTGCGTCACCTTGACTGGCGCGCTTCGCTGCGCACCGGCAAACCAGTGGTGCGCACCTTTACCGAAGAGCGCGACCGTCCGGCATTGATCGTCGTTGATCAGCGCATGTCGATGTTCTTCGGCTCGCAACGCAGCTTTAAATCCGCCGTGGCAGCCGAACTCGCCGCGCTGTCGGCGTGGATGGTGTTCAACGCCGGCGACCGCGTCGGCGGACTGGTTTTCAATGACTCGCGCATTGACAGCATTGCCCCGTTGCGCAGCCGCAAACGCGTGGAAGCGTTGCTCAGTCGCATCGCCGAACAGAATCAGGCATTGAATGTCGCCAACCCGGATGCCGAAGGTGAAGACCAACTCGACAAAGTGCTGCAGCGTTGTCTGGCGCTGGCCGGGCATGATCATCTGATCTGCATCGTCAGCGATTTCGCCGGGGCCGGCGAACGCACCTTGCAACTGATGCGGCAACTGTCGGCGCACAACGACGTGATCGCCCTGCAAGTCTACGATCCGTTGGCGCTGAAGCTGCCGACCAATGGCCGGTTGCTGATCACCCAGGGCCAGTTGCAAGTGGAGCTGGCGGTCGAGAAGCGCAGCGTGCATCAGCCGTTGGGCGATTACCTGGGGGGGCGTCTCAGGGACGTCGCCACCCTGCTTCGCCGCAGCCGTGTGCCGCTGATGATGTTCAGCACCGCCGAAGAAGCGCACACGCAATTGCGTGCCGAACTTGGCAAGACTGCCGGCCCGCGGCGATGAATCCGAACGTCCCGAGCATCGAACAACTCAAGGAGTTGGGCCTGCCCGCGCCGGTCAGTTATGCGCCTCAGACCTGGGGCTGGTGGGTGCTGCTGGGGCTTTTGATCGTACTGGCGATCGTGATTGGCGTGCGACGTCATCTGCAATGGCGGCGTGATCAATATCGACGTGAAGCGCTGGTGCGGCTGACGCAACTGCGTGATCGCAGTGATGACCTCAATGCGCTGCGCGAATTGCCTGAGCTATTGAAACGTGTAGCCCTTTCAATGCCTACCCAATCCCCTGGTCGAAACCCGATCCCTGTAGGAGTGAGCCTGCTCGCGAAAGGGTCATCACATTCAACGCATTCATCAACTGATCGATCGTTATCGCGAGCAGGCTCACTCCTACAGGGGGTTGCGGCGCTTGGAAGGGAGGATTGGCAAGGCTTTTTACAGCAGCACAGCAAGAAACCGCTCCCGGCCGATTTCAGCGAGCAACTCGCCCAGTTGGCCTACGCCCCCGACGACACCCTGCTCGCCCTCCCCGCCGAACAACGCCAAGCACTGTTCGACACCTGCCAATACTGGGTGGAGCACCATCATGTGGCAGCTTGATTACCCCTGGCTGTTGCTCCTGCTGCCACTCGCCTGGTTGGCTTACCACTATCTGCCGGTCTACAACGAAGCGCGCAGCGCCGTGCGCGTGCCGTTTTTCAGCGCCATGAGCCGCGCCGTCGGCCAGGCCCCAAGTAACGCCGGCAGTCGCCGCAATGGCTGGCAATTGCTGTTGAACCTCGCGGTGTGGGTGCTGATTCTTTTGGCGGCGGCACGCCCGGTGTTCGTCGAAAAACCGATCGAACGCCAGCAACCGGTGCGTGACCTGATGCTCGCCATCGACATCTCGCAGTCCATGGAAACCGAAGACTTCACCAACGCCAGCGGCGAGAAGATCAATCGCCTCGCTGCCGTCAAAGAAGTCGTGCAAGGCTTTATCGACAAGCGCAAGGACGACCGCCTCGGCCTGATCGTGTTCGGTAGCGGGGCCTATCCGCAGGCACCGCTGACGCTGGATCACGCCAGCCTGTCGCTGTTACTGGCTGACACCGGTATCGGCATGGCCGGGCCGAACACCGCGATTGGCGATGCGATCGGTCTCAGTCTCAAGCTGCTCGACAAGGCCCACGAGCAGGAAAAAGTGTTGATTCTGCTCACGGACGGCAATGACACCAGCAGCGCGATCACTCCGGATCACGCCGCAGAGATGGCCGCCAACAAAGGCGTGGTGATCCACACCATCGGCATCGGTGATCCGGCCGCGTCGGGTGAAGCCAAGGTCAATCTGCCGGGGCTTGAACAAATCGCCAAAACCACCGGCGGCCAATTCTTCCGCGCCGAAGACCGTACCGCGCTGGATCAGGTCTACAGCACCCTCGATCGCCTCACCCCGCATCAGGTGAAAACCCTCAGCCACCAGCCGCAGCGGGAGTTGTTCTACTGGCCGTTGGGCGCGGCGATGCTGTTGCTGGCGCTGTATCACCTCGTGGCGATGTTGCTGCCCAGGCTTTCGCTCGCACGTCAGCGGCAGGAGGCCTGAGATGGAAATCAACCTCAGCGACTTCCACTTCCTGCGCCCGCTGTGGCTTCTGCTCGCGGTGTTCGGCGCGTTGCTGCCGCTGATCTGGCGCCGCAGCCGCGACCTGCAACGACGCCTGCGCGGCAATATCGCCGAGCATTTGTTGCCGCACTTGTTGGTCACTCCGCAGGACAATCAACGCCTGCGCCCGGTGCATCTGTTGTGTGCGCTGTTGATCCTCGGCGCGGTCGCTGCCGCCGGGCCGACCTGGGAGCAGGATCGTCCGGACTTTCTCGAGAACCGTGCACCGCTGATTGTCGCTGTCGATCTGTCGCCGTCGATGGATGCCACCGACGTACAGCCGTCGCGACTGGAAGCGGCGAAACACAAACTCCACGATCTGATCCAGCGCCGCGCCGGTGCGCGCACTGCGCTGATCGCTTACGCCGGCAGTGCGCATCTGGTCTTGCCGCCGACCGATGATCCAGCGCTGCTCGACACCTTCATTCAGGCCTTGGGCACGGGATTGATCGACAAACCGGGCAAGGACGTCGGTGCGGTGATCGATCAGGCCAAACGTCTGCTCGACGCCGAAAAAACCCCAGGCAGTCTGCTGCTGATCACCGACGGCGCCGACACCGTGCAACTCGCAGGCCTCGCCAAACACCTCGACGGCAGCGACTTGCAGGTCCTGGTCCTCGCGGTAGGCAGCGAGGATGGCGGCATCATTCGCGACGCCAATGGCCAGCCGCGCACCGACGCCAACGGGCGTCCGGCGCTGGGCAGTTTCGACTCGGCCGCGCTGAAAAAACTGGCGTCGGCACTGAATGCGCCGCTTGGCAGCCTGACCCTCAACGACGACGATCTGGACTGGATCGAACTGCACGCGCAACAACACTTCCAGAGCGCCAGCGCCGAACAGCGCGAACTGCACTGGAAAGACGCCGGGTACTGGCTGTGCTGGCCGCTGCTGTTATTGGCGCTGTTCAGTGTGCGCAAGGGCTGGAGCGTCAACTGGGTGCCGGCACTGGCGCTCGCTGTGGGCCTCGGCTGGCCGGCCGCACCGGCGCAGGCCAATGGGCTGACCGATGCGTTTTTCACCCGTGATCAACAGGGTCGCTGGGCGTTCGAGCATGGGCATTTGCCACAGGCCGCCGCACTGTTTGTCGACCCGTACTGGAAAGGCGTCGCGGCGTATCACGCGGCGGATTATGACCTTGCGCTGGCGACGTTCGCGCGGCTGGACACGCCGCAGGCGTATTTCTATCTGGGCAATATTTACGTGCGGCGCTTCAAGTTCGATCAGGCGATTGCCGCGTACACGCAAGCGCTGAAGCTGCAAGCACAGTTCCCCGAAGCCACGGCCAATCTGGCCTTGGCGCAGGCCTTGCTGAAAGACACTGAAAGCGCCGAAAAAAACGCCCCTGAAACCAAACCTGACGAAGTGAAATTCGACAAGCCGCCGGGCAAGGGCCAGAGCAAAGCGGTCAAGACCGAACAGGCGACGTCGGATGCGTTGTGGCTGCAGAACCTCAACACGTCGCCGGCGAAATTTCTCAAGCAGAAGTTCAGCTTGCAGGATCAGGCGGGGGCCAAGCCATGAACCGAGTCGCGGCCATCGCGAGCAGGCTCACTCCCACATTGGTTGTATGCACCCAGCAAATCTACTGTGGGAGCGAGCCTGCTCGCGAAGCGGCCAGATCAATTACCACAAGAATCAGCACTGTATTGCTGATCAGTCTGATCAGCTTCAGTGCCTTTGCCGCCGAACCGCAGCTCAAAGTCCATGCCCACCTGCAACCCGCTGACGGCGCCATGGTCGGCGGTCTGATCGAGCTGCAAGTCGACGTCCTCACCGACACCTGGTTCACCAGCGCCGCCACCCTGCCCGAGCTGAAACTTGACGGTGCATTGGTGATGCCGCCGGACGGTCAGGCTCAACACCTCAACCAGACCATCGATGGACAATCCTTCAGCGGCCTGCGTTACAGCTACCTGATCACCCCGAATGTCGCGCAACGCTACGACATCCCGGCGCTGACCGTACGCGCCACGCCCGGTCAGGCCATGACAGAAATCAGCGCACACAGCGAACCCGTGCAATTCAGCGCCGCCCAGCCGCCCGGCTTCCAACCCGGCGAAACGCCGTTGGTGGCCAACGCTGTGCGCTTCAGCCAGAGCGTCGTCAATTCGGCCACGCCATTGAAAATCGGCGACAGCATCACCCGCCAACTGACCCTGCAAGCCGACGGCGCGTTGGCCATGGCCCTGCCGATCCCGGCACTCGGCGATGTCCCGGGGCTGAGCCGCTATGCGAAAACGCCGCAGGTCACCAGCGTGGATGACGGGCGCGGCGACATCCTCGGTGGTCAGCGTATCGATAATGTCACCTACCGCATCGACAAGGCCGGCTCGCACGCCTTGCCGGCCATCGATGTGAAGTGGTGGGACGCCAGCACGCAGCAACTACGCACCGCGAACGTCCCGGCTGTGAGCTTCGACGCCGCCGCCAACAGCGCCTACAAACCGGTGTTCTCGATCAGTGAAGACCTCAAGCAACTGGGCGGCAGTCACCTGCATCTCTCCACGCGCTGGCTGCTGTGGCTGACCGCGCTCGGTGCAGTCATCGGCGGCGGTTATCTGCTGCGCCCCGCGTTCACCCGCGCCCGGCAGAAATGGCAGGCACGCAAACAGGCTCGACGGGATGCGTGGCTGCAATCGGCGGACTTCGCCTGGCAGCAAATCGACCCGCAACTGACCGAGAAACCTGCGCAGTTGAGTGCCTTGTATTTGTGGCTGCGCCGCAGTCGCCTGGGCCTGAAACTGACCGGCGCCGGCCCGCGCCTGCAAGGTCTGTTACGTGGCCTTTACGGGCGTCAGCCCACCACCGATCAATCTCTGGGCCAACTGCGAGAATCATTGTCTACGCTTCACAGTCAGGTCAGACAGCAACAGCTCGATGCGACCCCGGCCCTGCGCCCGCTCAACCCTGGTCACGAGAAGGATTTCCCATGACCCATCCGCTGCTGCATCGCCAACGCTATGGCTTGGCCCTGTTGTTCGCTCTGGCACTGCCACTGCTGGCTCAGGCCAGCGAACCCCTGCCTTCATGGAACGACGGTCCGGCGAAAAAGAGCATCATCGAATTCGTCCAGACCGTGACCGACCAATCGAGCAAGGACTTCGTCAAACCCGCCGAGCGGATTGCCGTGTTCGATAACGACGGCACGCTGTGGAGCGAGCAGCCGATGTATTTCGAGCTGCTGTTCGCCCTCGACGAAGTCAAGCGCAACGCAGCGCAGCACCCGGAATGGAAAACCACCCAACCGTTCAAGGCTGTCATCGAAAACGATCACAAGGCTCTCGCCGCCGCCGGCATGGACGGCATTCTGAAGATCTTCGGCGCCACCCACACCGGCATGACCACCGAGGCGTTCGATGATTACGCCAAGACCTGGCTGAGTCAGGCGCGCCACCCGAAAACCGGCAAGCCATACACCGAAATGATCTTCCAACCGATGCTGGAAATGCTCGACTACCTGCGCAGTCAGGACTTCAAGACCTACATCGTTTCCGGCGGCGACACCGCGTTCATGCGTGCCTTCGCCGAGAAGGTCTATGGCATTCCGCCGGAACAGGTGATCGGCACCACGTTCGTCACCGCGTTCCAGTTCAAGGACGGCAAGGCTTCGATCGTGCGCACACCGAAACTGGCGCACAACGACGATGGCCCGGGCAAACCCGAGAGCATCGACGCGGTGATCGGCAAGCGGCCGATTCTGGCGTTCGGCAATTCCGACGGTGACCTGCAAATGTTGCAGTGGACCGCCGCAGGCCCCGGCAAACGGTTCATGGGGCTGGTGCATCACACCGACGCCAAACGTGAATGGGCCTACGACCGTAAATCCGACATCGGCCGGCTCGACAAGGCCCTCGATGAAGCCAATTCCCGTGGCTGGACCGTGGTGGACATGGCGAGCGAATGGCGCCGCATCTATCCGTTCGATCCACCGGCAACCGAGCAAGTGCAATAAGAAAAACGTAACGCAGGACCGCATTAAACGTAAGTCGCTGCAGGCGACACCCCCGCGCAAAAGGAGCAAGTCAGATGACTCGCATACGCAAGTGGCTACCGAAACTCGCCCTGGTGGCAACCTCGGTGATGGCGCTGTCGGCAACTGCCACAGCGGCTGAAAAACCCAACATTCTGGTGATATTCGGTGACGATATCGGCCAGACCAATATCAGTGCCTATTCGATGGGCGTGGTCGGCTACAAGACGCCGAACATCGACCGCATCGCCAAAGAAGGCATGATGTTCACCGACTACTATGCGGAGAACAGTTGCACCGCCGGCCGTTCTTCTTTCATTACCGGGCAAACGCCACTGCGAACCGGCCTGTCGAAAGTCGGTATCCCAGGCGCGCCGGTGGGCCTGCAAAAACGCGACATCACCATTGCCCAGGCACTCAAGGGCCTGGGTTATGCCACCGGACAGTTCGGCAAGAACCACTTGGGCGACAAGGATGAATACCTGCCGACCAACCACGGTTTCGACGAATTCTTCGGCAACCTGTATCACCTCAACGCTGAAGAAGAACCGGAGCGTCCGTACTGGCCCAAGGACGATGCCGAATTCGTCAAGGCCAACACCCCGCGTGGCGTGATTCACAGCTTCGCCGACGGCAAGATCGAAGACACCGGCGCGCTGACCACCAAGCGCATGGAAACCATCGACGACGAAACCACCGCCGCCGCACAGGCGTTCATCGAGAAACAGGCCAAGGCTGACAAGCCGTTCTTCGTCTGGATGAACACCACGCGCATGCACGTATTCACTCACGTACGTGATTCGATGAAGGGCCAGAGCGGTATGCCCGGCAACGAATACGCCGATGGCATGCTTGAGCACGACGCCGATGTCGGCAAACTGCTGAAGACCCTCGATGACCTGAAAATCACCGACAACACCATCGTCGTCTACACCACCGACAACGGCCCGAACCAGTTCTCCTGGCCGGACGCGGCGACCACGCCGTTCCGCAACGAGAAGAACTCCAACTGGGAAGGCGCGTACCGGGTCCCGGCGATGATTCGCTGGCCGGGCAAGATCAAACCGGATGAAGTGTCCAACGAGCTGTTCTCGGGCATGGACTGGTTCCCGACCCTGCTCGCGGCGGCGGGTGATGCCGACGTCAAAGGCAAGCTGCTCAAGGGCTGGGCGCCGACGGCTGGCGGTACCAACTTCAAGGTGCACCTGGACGGTTTCAACCAACTGCCGTACCTGACCGGCCAACAGCCTAAAGGCGAGCGCAAGGAGTTCTACTACTTCAATGACGACGGCGTGCTGGTGTCGATGCGCTTCGATAACTGGAAAGTGGTGTTCTGCGAACAGCGCGAACCGGGTGGTTTCCGCGTCTGGAGCGAACCGTTCGTGTGCCTGCGCGTACCGAAAATCCTCAACCTGAGAATGGACCCGTACGAGCGTGCCGACGTGGTTTCCGATCAGTATTACGATTGGCAGACCAAGAACGTTTACCTCGCCGCGCAAGCGGTGCAGAAATCGGCAGCGTTCCTGCAAACCTTCATCGAGTATCCACCGAGCCAGAAACCGGCCAGCTTCAGCATCGACCAGATCCGTGCTGCGGTTGACGCGAAAATCGCTGAAAAAATGAAAGCGGCACCGGCTGCACAGTAAGACGCTCGACCGCCGCCCGCCCTCACCGGCGGGCGGCCCTTTTTTTGATCTGGGACCGAGTTGGCCCCAATCGCTGGCAAGCCAGCTCCCACAGGTATTGTGGTTGTTCACGAAAGATGTGTTCACCAAAGCCCCCCTGTGGGAGCTGGCTTGCCAGCGATTGGCCCGAACAGTCGCAGTAATTTTCGAACTGGAACAAGGCAATCCGCATGTCCTCACGTATCGCCAGCAAGCCGTCGGCCATACCCGCTTCGCACACCGCTTCCCCCGCGCTGTTGATCCCCGCCCTGCTGCTGTGCGTCTCCGGCGCCGCGGCGCTGGTGTATCAAGTGCTGTGGATCAAGCAGCTGTCGCTGGTGGTCGGCGTCGAGGTGTATGCAATCACCACCGGCATCAGCGCGTTTTTCGCCGGGCTGGCCATCGGTGGCTGGTGGTTCGGACGCTGGGCGGATCGCTTGCAGCAACCCGTTCTGCTCTACGCCGGGCTGGAAGTGCTGGTTGCGCTATTGGGCGTCGGTGCGACGTTTGCCTTGAGTGTTTCCGCCAGCGGGTTTGCCTGGCTGCAAGGTCACGTCGGTTTGCTCGCCTGGCTGTTGCCGTTTGCGCTGGTCGGCCTCCCCGCCGTGTTGATGGGCGGCACCCTGCCGGTGCTGGTGCGTGCGCTGGCGGTGGATCCGGGCAAAGCCGGCGGTCAGTTGTACGCGGCCAACACCCTGGGCGCGATTGTCGGCACGTTGCTCGCAGCATTCGTGCTGATCGCCACCCTTGGCGTGCGCGGCAGTGCCTTGTTTGCGGCGATGCTCAACCTGCTCGCGGCGGCCGCTGCGCTGGGCTGGCAGCGCCGTCAGCAGACTCCGGTGGCAGCGCCGGTCAAACATCACCACGAAAAAGCCGCCGACCGCACCGCGTTATGGCTGTATTCCATCGCCGGTGGCGTGGCCCTCGGATATGAAGTGGTCTGGTCGCAATCGATCGTGCAGTTCATGAGTACTCGCACCTACGCCTTCGCCGTGGTGCTGGCGACCTATCTGACCGGGTTGTTCATCGGCAGCGCCCTGCTCGCCCGTCGCGTTGAGCGCATTCGTGATCCGTGGGGTGTGTTTGGCTTGTTGATTGCCGGTGCCGGGCTGGTCGCACTGGTGGAAATCGCCCTGCTCGGGCGCTGGCTGGTATTGGCCCAGAGCCAGACCGAAATGTGGTTGCTGAGCCTGGGCGCCAGTGAACTGGTGGGCATGAGCGCACGGTTTGCCGTCGCGGCGCTGAGCATTGTGTTCGTGCCGACGCTGCTGCTCGGCGCGGCGTTTCCGGTGGCCTTGCGCCTGAGTGTCGGCCACGAGCGGGTCGGCCGAGATGTCGGCGCGGTGGTGGCGTTCAACACGCTGGGCGGGATTATCGGGGTGATGCTCTGCGGCTTCCTGTTGATCCCGCTGCTGGGGCTGGTGCGCACGCTGGGCCTGTTGGCGATGATTGCGGCGGCGGTCGGTTACTGCGCGGTGCGCAAGGGACATCATGTGAAGAAAGGTCGGCGCCAAGCGGTGGTGGCGCTGGGTCTGGTCTCGGTACTGTTCGCCGTGCTGACGCCAGTCGACAAGATCGCCAGCCTGTTGCCCGGCGCACGCAATGGCACGCTGGCGTTTTATCAAGAAGGTCGCAGCGGCACCGTGGCGGTGGTCGCCCAAGGTAAAGGCGAAAACACCTTTCACCGTTTGTACATCCAAGGGGTTTCCAACACCGGTGATGCCATGCCGTCGCTGCGATACATGCGTATTCAAGCGCTGCTGCCGCTGCTGATTCACAACGGTGAACCGCGTTCGACCCTGGTGATCGGCTTCGGCACCGGCATCACCGCAGGCGCCATGCTGCGCTATCCGGGGCTGGAGCATCGCGTGGTCGCTGAGTTGCTGCCCGCGGTGGTCAACGCGGCGCCGCTGTTCAAGGGCAATTTCAATGCAGCGAGCGATCCGGCGGTGGATGTGCGTCTGCGCGATGGCCGGCAGGAACTGCTGCGCAGCGACCAGATGTACGACCTGATCACCCTCGAACCGCCACCGCCGTCGGCGGCCGGCGTGGTCAATCTGTATTCGCGGGACTTCTACCAGTTGGCCGCCAGTCGTTTGCAGGCCCAAGGTCTGGTCGCGCAATGGTTGCCGCTGCCGACGCAGAACATCGACGACTCGCGCTCGCTGGTGCGCAGCTTCCTCGACGTGTTCCCCTACGCCAACCTCTGGACCAGCGAGTTCCACGAGATGTTGCTGGTCGGTTCGATGCAGCCGATTGAATTGGACGCCGCGAAAATCACTGCGCGCTTTCAGCAGGACAGCGTACGCAGCACGTTGCAGGATGTCGGCATCGGTTCGGCCGCCGCCCTGCTCTCGACCTGGGTCACTGATCGCGAAGGGCTGGAACGCTTCGCCGCCAACGCCCCGGCGGTGACCGACGATCAGCCGCGCATCGAGTACGCGCCCTGGGTACGAGCCAAGGAAATCACGCGAGTGTTGCCGGCGTTGCTCGACCTGTATCAGGCGCCGCCACTGCTGAACGCTGATGCCGGTTTCAATGAACGGATGGAGGCGCACCGGCAGCGCCTGATGCAGTTTTATAGGGCAAGTCTGCATGCCTATGACGGCGATCGGGATGCGTGGGGGCGGGACATTCGTGAGGTGATGCGCGGCGACGGCGGTAACCCGTATTTCCGCTGGTTTACCGGGCAGTAATCCTGCCAAGTGCAGGAGCTGCCTTTGGGCAGCTCCTGCAGGGTTACGTTACTTGCCGGATTTGAGTTTTAGGTAGGATTGATGCAGGTCCGAAGCCCAGCCGTCGATCACGGCTTTGACATCATCGGCTTTCATCACTTGCGAATCGTTTTCCAGCGGTTTGCCGGTGCCTTTGCGCACCACCTGGGCCACGACCTTGTTGTTGCCGCCATCCATGAACACCGCTTCGGTGGCCAGGGTGGTTTCCTGATCGCGGATACCGCTGGCGGTGCTGACCGCTGCTGCCACCAGCGCAATCGGAATGACTTCATAAGGCTTGAGGCCTTCGGTCTTGCTGCTGACCGCGGTGATTGCCGCACGCACCACGATCACACCCGGGCCAGGACCTGTGGCCAGTGGCAACGACTTGCCGAGTTCACGCTTGAGCGCCTGATCGTAGTAGCTGTTGATGCCATTGAGGGTCTGTTGCGGAATCTTCACGGTGGGCTGTGGTTTTGGATAGAGCTGGGTCGGTTCGATGTACACGCTGGTGAACTTGTTGATGTCGACTTTTGGATCGATCCAGCGCATCACTTCGGCACCGGACGGCGACTTGGCCTCCTTGAGCTGGCTGTAGTCCTTGAGAAACCCGGAGTATTCATCGGGAGCGACGGTTTTGCTGGAGCAACCGACCACACCGAGGGTGGCGATGCACAGCGTGCTCATCATCACTGCTAGCTTCATGCTGTAACTCCTGTCAGAAGGCCTGGATGTATTGCGTGAGAGGGGTGGTACAGGTATAGCCAAAACTCTGGCAATTGCGATTGCAAATCACAAAATTCACGCAAGACTGCGCGATGCCTCACAAGCGTCATTTGACAGATACGTGCCATCCGGCAAAGCTGCATCGAGCTTGAACGCACGCCAGACGGCAAATGCACCTGGACTACGGAAGTCGCAATGCCCAAGCATAAAAATAAAGCCGCACCGCTTCAGCCTGATGCTCCACCGACCTTTTATTCTCGCTACCTGTTTCCCGTCACCATCGGATTGCTGCTGGCAGCCGTGGCGGTAATTGGCTGGTTTCTGTTCAGCCCGGCGCCCGCCCCGGTAAAACCTGCGCCGAGCAATCCGACGCCAATCAGCGCGCCCGCACCGAAGCCGGCCCCGGTGAAAACCGTCGCGAGCGCGCCGGCCACTTTCGTCGATGAACAACAGTGCCAGGGCTGCCACACCGAACAGGTCAAGGACTGGCAAGGCTCGCATCATCAGTTGGCGATGCAACCGGCGACGGCCGAAACGATGCTCGGCGACTTCAGTAACGTGACGTTCAACGCTGAAAAGGAAACCACGCGATTCTCGCGCAAGGGTGATGAGTTTTGGGTCAACACGCCCGGCATCGACGGCAAGAATACCGACTTCAAAGTCGCCTACACCTTCGGCATCGCCCCGCTGCAGCAATACCTGATCGAAGTCGGCGAAGGACGCCTGCAAGCGCTCGGCGTGGCGTGGGATACCGAGAAACATCGCTGGTTTCACCTCTACCCCGGCCAGGGTGTGAACTTCAAGAATCCGCTGCACTGGAGCAAGCCGAGCCAGAACGCCAACTTCATGTGCGTCGAGTGCCACACCACCGGCTTCAAGCGCAATTTCGACGCGGCCAGCAATACGTTCAACAGCCAGTGGAACAGCCTCGGCGTCGGTTGTCAGGCCTGTCACGGCCCGGCATCGAATCACCTGGAATGGACGCAGAAAAAAACCGATCTGATCCACGCCGGTTTTGCTGTCGACCTCAAGGACAAGAACGCCACCGTCGAAATCGAAACCTGCGCCCGCTGCCACGCGCGTCGCGCACCGTTGGGCGATGGCTACACGGTCGGCAAACGCTTGATGGACGATTACCTGCCGAGCACCCTCACCCGCGAGCTGTATGCGCTGGACGGCAAGATCAAGGATGAAGTGTTCGAACACGGCTCGTTCCTGCAAAGCAAAATGTTCGACAAGGGCGTGCGTTGCAGCAATTGCCACAACCCGCACAGCACCGAGCTGAAAGCCCCGGGCAATGCGGTGTGCCTGCAATGCCACAACACTGCCGGCAAAACTTCAGTGGAAGGCGTCGACGGTAAAGGCCTGCAAGCGAAGAACTATGACTCCATTGAGCACACCCGCCACACCATGGGCCAGCCCGGCTCGCAATGTGTCGATTGCCACATGCCCGGCAAGTTCTACATGGGCAACGACTTCCGCCATGACCACAGTTTCAGCATTCCCAATCCGGAACGTGCGCAGAAACTCGGTACTCCGGACGCGTGTCTGACCTGTCATCAGGGCAAGGCTGGCGACAAGGTCACCGCGCAGTTCAAGTTGTGGAGCGCCTCCACTGCCCCGCAAGCGCCGCGTTATGACGAAAGCCTGTGGCTGATCCGCAACGGCCAGCCGGGCGCTGCCGACGCGCTATACACGCAATTGCAGCGCAGCAATCTGCCGGGCATCCAGCGCGCCACGCTGCTCGCGGAGCTGCCGCTGTACCCCAGTGAACAGGCGCTGAAACTGGCGACTCAGGACTTGAAGAATTCGACGCCGCAGGTTCGGGAAAGCGCGGTGCGGGCAATCAGCGCGTTTCTGCCACCGCCGGAGCGTGCGCCGTTGTTGTCGCCACTGTTGGCTGATCCGGTGAAAGCTGTGCGCATAGTCGCGGCCCGAGACCTGCTGAATGTAGCGCGCAACAATGCACTGGGCGCAGCGCAAGCCAATTGGGACGCGGCGATTGCCGAGTACGAAACGGTGCAGAAAAGTCTGGCGGAACGCGCCGAGGCCAATCTGAACCTGGCGATGCTCTATCAGGCCAGTGGTCGCGGCTCGGAAGTCGAGGGTTTGCTGCGCACAGCGCTCAAGCGCGACCCGGATTTCTACCCGGCGCTGGTGACGCTGGTGCAATGGCTCGAAGCGAATGGTCGCAGTGAGGAAGCGCAAAAGCTGCTGGCCGATAGCCTCAAGGAACACCCGGACGCGGCACTGATGCAGCACACCCGAGGCCTGTCGTTGATCCGCGCCGGCAAAACCGCCGAGGCCATGGCCCCGCTGAAAAAAGCCGCCGAACTTGAGCCGCAGAACGCGCAGTACGGATACGTGCTGGCAGTGGCCCTGCACGAGAGTGGCAAAGTCGATGAGGCGTGCGCGGTACTGGAAGGCCTGCTCAAGGTCCAGCCGGCCAACCGCAATGCGCGGCTGTCGTTGATTCAGTGGTACCTCGACAGCGGTCAGGAACCGAAGGCGCAGGTGCTGTTGCAAGGCTGGAAGAAGATGAACATGGGCGATCCCGCCCTGAAATAACCTACTACCCCCTGTAGGAGCTGCCGCAGGCTGCGATCCTTTGATGTTGAACTTTAAGATCAACAGATCGCAGCCTGCGGCAACTCCTACAGGGGTAAGTTTTTACCAGGAGGATTCGCCGCTGCGCAGGGCGATTTCGCGTCGGCTGTGGATGCGCATCGCCTTGATCAGCGACACCGTCCCGACCATCAGAATCGCCGCCCCAAACAGGAAGTCGATGTTGTACAGCTGGAAGTCTTGCACCGGCCCGATCAACAGGCCTCGGACCACGGCCACGCCGACCAGCGTGGCAAGGAAGTCGATCCCTGGCGCGTCACGATAGAACACCAGCATCAGCGGCAGGCACAGCACCAGCAGAAGCATCAGCACAACCACCTTGAACGAGCCTTTGCGTTCGACGCTGAATGCGCATTCGTGCGGGCCGTAAGCCTTGTAGTCTTCGTCGCGGATCATCGAGTTTTTCTCGTTGATGTAGTCGACGCGGTTGTACTTCTGAATCGGCGTGAAGGTATTGGACATCTCCATCAGCGTGGTGATGTTCTTGAAACGCAAGTCGACGCGCTCGCTGCCCTTGAGGTAATAGAGCACCGGTTTGTAGCCATAACGGTAGGTATCGAACGGAAATTCGGTGACCTGACCTTGAACGCCGATCGGGCGTGGCTCCAGTTCCGTGTAGGCACTTTTGTTGGTGGCCGAGAGGTTGCGGCTCAGTGGCTGGAGCTTGACCTGTTCGAGGAAGATCGGCGTGGCGCCGTAGGTCCACTGCAACGGTTCCAGACGCAGGCGCAGTTCATTGCGGCTCAGGTCATAACGGTTGAACGTGCGTTCGGAGACCACCAGCGAACCGCTGAGCATGAACTCGCCGCGCAGGTTGTTGGTGACGCGCAAGGTCAGTTGATCCTTGCCCAGCAATGCCGCTTCGTTGCTGGGTGGAGTACCGCACCACGCCGTGCTTTCGCCGGCGCCGCCAAGTTGGCCGTCGCGGCTTTCCTTGAATACATAAAAGTAACTGGCCCACAGCGTCAGCATCAAAAGCAACGCGGTAAGGCCGAGGATTTTCTTGCCCGGACTCACTGATCAGACTCCCTTCTTCGGTTCCATCGTCCAGCCGAAAACCCGCTGGCGACGGCGACTCTAACAAAAGGCCATCATCGACCCAAGGGAAAATGCCTGATCAGCGAAGGTTCTAAGGGTTTCCCCGGTACTGGCAACACCGAAACACTGTGGCGAGGGAGCTTGCTCCCGCTGGAGTGCGCAGCACTCCCAAAAAAGGCCAGCACCTGTCACCTGATAGATCGCATTGTTTGGTTTTGGGGCGGCTTCGCCACCCAGCGGGAGCAAGCTCCCTCGCCACAGGTACTCAGCGTCTTCGAAACAGCGGGCGGGGTTCGATGACTGAGCGGCCGTACAGCACGCTCATGCCCGCCAGGCCCTTCAGTGCATCCTCGGCCGATTTGTCTTCGCGCACGGCGAAACTGTCGAAGCCACACTGGCGCATGTGGCTGAGCTGATCGCGCAGCACATCGCCAATCGCGCGCAATTCCCCTGCCCAGCCGAAACGGCTGCGCAGCAGATACGCCTGACTGTAGGCGCGGCCGTCGCGAAAACTCGGGAAGTCGAGGGCGATCAGCGGCAGTGAGGCCAGCCACGGGACCAGGCTTTCGACTTCATCGTCCGGCCCCAGCCACACAGCGTGAGTCGAGGGCGATTCGAGCCAGTGCGCCAACGGCAGAATCAATAATCCTGCGGGTCGTGGCGTTGACGGTTCGCGAAGCAATGTCCACGGATCATCGGTCACAAGCCGCGCCACGCCCTGTTCCAGTCGCAGCAGATTATTCATGCCGAGACCTCCAGCACTTTCGGATACACCCGTTCCTTGAACGGTTCGAGGCCAATCCGCGCCAGGGTGTCGACAAACAATTCCTCACTCTCGCGGTAACGCACAAAAGTGCCGATGATCCGTTCGATGACCTGCGGCACTTCGGCGGCGCTGAACGACGGACCAATCACTTTGCCCAGTGCGCTGTTCTTGCCCTGCGCGCCGCCGAGGGTGATCTGGTACCACTCGCTGCCGTTCTTGTCGACGCCAAGGATGCCGATGTTGCCGATGTGGTGATGGCCGCAGGCATTCATGCAGCCGGAGATGTTCAGGCTGATATCGCCCAGATCGTGCAGGTAGTCGAGGTTATCGAAACGCGCCTGAATCGCCTGCGCAATCGGGATCGACTTGGCGTTGGCCAGCGCGCAGAAATCACCGCCGGGGCAAGCAATGATGTCGGTCAGCAAGCCAACGTTGGCGCTGCCCAGCTGCCGCTCGCACGCCAGTTGCCACAAGGCATACAGATCGGCTTTCGGCACATCCGGCAGGACAATGTTCTGCTCATGGGCAATGCGGATCTCGCCGAAACCGAAACGCTCCGACCAGTCGGCGACTGCAAGCATCTGCAACCCGGTGACGTCGCCCGGCGGCGAGGCTAGGCCTGGTTTGGTCGAGAGCACCACACTGGTGTAACCCGCCACTTTGTGCGCTTGCACGTTGCGCGCCACCCAACGGGCAAACGCCGGGCTCTCGGCGAGGCGCGTACCGAAGTCCAGATCGGTATCCGGCAGTGCCCGGTAGGTCGGCGGCACGAAGGCGCTGGCGACCCGCTGATATTCGGCATCGGTAAGTTGCGCCGGGCCGTCCTTGAGGTGTTGCCATTCTTCTTCGACTTCTTTGGCAAATGCCTCGATGCCCAGCGCCTTGACCAGAATCTTGATCCGCGCCTTGTACTTGTTGTCGCGCCGGCCGTGGCGGTTGTAGACCCGCAGCACCGCTTCGACATACGACAGCAGATGCTGCCACGGCAGCCCGTCGCGAATCTGCAACCCGAGGATCGGCGTGCGCCCCAGTCCGCCACCGACGATGACTCGCAGGAGCATCTGGCCGTCACGACCGGGGTAAAGGTAGAGGCCGATGTCGTGCATCATGATCGCCGCACGATCCTGCTTCGCCGAGCAGATGGCGATCTTGAATTTGCGTGGCAGGAACAGGAACTCCGGGTTGATCGTCGACCACTGCCGGAGGATTTCCGCCAGCGGGCGCGGGTCGATCAACTCGTCCGCCGCGACGCCGGCAAACGCTTCGGTGGTGATATTGCGCACGCAGTTGCCGGAGGTCTGGATCGCGTGCATGTTGACCTGGGCCAGGCGTTCGAGGATGTCCGGCACTTCGGCCAGTTCGATCCAGTTGAACTGCATGTTCTGTCGTGTGGTGAAGTGCCCGTAGCCACGGTCGTAATCAGCGGCGATGCTCGCCAGCGTGCGCATTTGCGCAGCGCTCAGCGTGCCGTAGGGAATTGCCACCCGCAGCATGTACGCGTGCTTTTGCATGTACAGGCCGTTTTGCAGACGCAGCGGCAGAAACTCTTCTTCGCTCAATTCCCCGGCCATGAAGCGCTCGACCTGATCGCGGAACTGCGCGACACGCTCGAACACCAGTGCGCGGTCGTAATCATCGTATTGGTACATCGGCTACCTCATCAGTTATTTCTGTGGGAGCGAGCCTGCTCGCGAATGCGGTGTGTCAGGCAACTGCATTGTTGGCTGACACACCGCATTCGCGAGCAGGCTCGCTCCCACAGTTTTCTTCAGAGCACTATGACGAAGCGGCGCAGCACGCAACAGATTCACCTGAAACGATAAAAACCATATCAGGGCGCGGCAGAACGCCGCAGTCAGCGCTTCAATCTGATCCGCACAAATGAAAGATTCCTGAGCCTGTTTTGTTTCCGGCGGGGTTTCTACAGTGCAACCCATGCCAGACCGGGTGGCCTGGCAAGACTTTGCAACCGTGGATGAACTGACCATGAGCACAGCAACAATCGGACAGGCTTATAACTACAAGGTCGTCCGCCAATTCGTTATCGCGACGGTTTTCTGGGGTGTCGTGGGCATGGCGATGGGGGTATGGATCGCCTCGCAACTGGTATGGCCGGACATGAACCTGGACTTGCCCTGGACCACCTTCGGCCGCTTGCGTCCGCTGCACACCAGCCTGGTGATTTTCGGTTTCGCCGGCAGCGCGCAATTCGCTGCCAGTTACTACGCGGTGCAGCGCACCTGCCAGGTACGGCTGTACTCGGACAAACTCGCCGCGTTCACTTTCTGGGGCTGGCAATCGGTAATCGTGATCATGCTGATCACCTTGCCGATGGGCTACACCACCACCAAGGAATACGCCGAGATCGAATTCTCCGGCGCCGTGTGGATGGCCGTGGTCTGGGTCGCCTACGCCATCGTGTTTTTCACCACCGTGGTGCAGCGCAAGACCAAACACATCTACGTCGGCAACTGGTTTTTCGGCGCGTTCATTCTGGTGATCGCCATGTTGCACGTGGTCAATCACCTGTCGATTCCGGTGGACTGGTTCAAGTCGTATCCGGTGTATTCCGGCGCCACCGACGCCATGGTGCAGTGGTGGTACGGGCACAACGCCGTAGGTTTCTTCCTGACCACCGGGTTCCTCGGAATGATGTATTACTTCGTGCCGAAACAGGTCAATCGCCCGGTGTACTCGTATCGGTTGTCGATCGTGCATTTCTGGGCACTGATCACCCTGTACATCTGGGCCGGCCCGCACCACCTGCACTACACCGCGCTGCCGGACTGGGCGCAGTCGTTGGGCATGGCGATGTCGCTGATCCTGCTGGCACCGAGTTGGGGCGGGATGATCAACGGCATGATGACCTTGTCGGGCGCCTGGCATAAGTTGCGCACCGACCCGATTCTGCGGTTCCTCGTGCTGTCGCTGGCGTTCTACGGCATGTCGACGTTTGAAGGGCCGATGATGGCGATCAAGACCGTCAACGCCCTCTCTCACTACACCGACTGGACCATCGGCCACGTCCACGCCGGCGCGCTCGGCTGGGTGGCGATGATCACCTTCGGCGCGACTTATCACATGGTGCCGAAAGTCTTTGGCCGCGAGCAGATGTACAGCACGCCGCTGATCAACCTGCACTTCTGGCTGGCAACCATCGGCACGGTGCTGTACATCGCCTCGATGTGGGTCAACGGCATCACCCAAGGCCTGATGTGGCGTGCGATCAACGAAGACGGCACGCTGACCTATTCATTCGTTGAGGCGCTCCAGGCCAGTCATCCGGGGTTCATCGTGCGCTTTGCCGGCGGGGTGTTCTTCCTCAGCGGCATGTTGCTGATGGCCTACAACGTCTGGCGCACGGTGCGCGTCGCGGATGTGGCCATCGCCCACCGTGAAGCGCAGATCGCCTGAGACAGGGAGCCGGTCAATATGGATATTTTCTTCAATGTGTTGGGGGTGGTATTTCTGTGGCTGGCGGTGGAGTACTGCCTGCGGCGGGAGACGGCACAGAGTCTGGAGGATGCGAGCATGGTGCCGTTTGCCGATGATCCGGAAGTGGCGCGGCGGGTTGAGCTGGCGACCGGCAAAACCGTAAAAGCGGTGGCGCCAGAAGTCGCCAAACCCGGCTGGATCAACCTGGATATGTAAGTCACCCCAAAACCAATGTGGGAGCGAGCCTGCTCGCGAATACGGTAGATCACTCGACATCGATGTTGAATGATGTATCACATTCGCGAGCAGGCTCGCTCCCACAGGGAAGTGTGTGAATCCCTCCGATCTAGGTGCGGTCGCGGGGGATCAGGCTTTGCAGTTGCTGCGCGAGGAAGTTTGCATCGAAGGCAAACGTATCCGGATCCTTCAAACCATTGGTCTTGCGCCACTGCCACTCGCCGTCCGGCAACCCCACCAGCGAAATACTGCCGTAGCGCGCCGCCGTCAGGCCCATCACCGCCAGCGAAATCTGGCCCGCGTTGCCCATCACATCGGGCACGAATTCCACCGGTTTGCCGGCGATCACGATGCTCAGCTTTTCAGTCTTGAAGGTCGAAGTCTCCACCGGCGTGCTCGGGCCGAAAGCGACATACGCCTCACGACTCACTTCCAGCAGATGCGGCGCCTGCACCGGCTCCAGCCATTGCTGGATAAGGCTGAACAGTTCGGTGATGCGTGTTGCCCACGCCTGTGACTGGGTTTCGAACAATTGCTTCTTGTGCGCTTCACTCTCGGCATAGTGACGAAGCATTTCGCCCAGCTGTTGTACGTCGTTCATCGGTACGTTCCTCGGTGAGCCTGCGTTCCCCGATAGTGACAGATCGAAGCGCCGGCGTACGTTAAACCTCAGAAGCCGGCACCGTGACACTTTGCAGAAGGATCAACGGTACAGTTTGCCTGGCACTGGCATGCGCTCGTGAACAAATGGACACTCTGCCCACGCCCAACCTTAATCACCAAGGGAAATCCAATGCGCACCATCGGCCTGATCGGCGGCATGAGCTGGGAGTCCAGCGCCGAATACTATCGCCTCATCAATCAACAGGTTCGTGATCGTCTCGGCCCGTTGCGATCGGCACAATTGCTGATGTACAGCGTCGATTTCGGCCCGGTCGAACAGGCCCAGCACGCCGGACGCTGGGACGACGCAGCAGCGATTCTGGTGGATGCCGCGCGCAGGCTTGAGGCCGGCGGTGCCGAATGCGTGGTGCTGTGTACCAACACCATGCACAAGGTGGCCGAGCAGATTCAGGCAGCGATCAGCATTCCGTTCCTGCACATTGCCGAACCGGCCGCGCAGGCAGCGATTGCGATTGACGCGAAAACGGTCGGCTTGCTCGGCACGGCGTTCACCATGGAACAGGATTTCCTCAAGCAACGCCTGATTGCCCAGGGTTTGACGGTGTTGGTGCCGGATGATGCTGAACGCAAGGACGTGCACCGGATCATCTACGACGAACTCTGCGTAGGGGTGATCAGCGAGGCATCGCGCAAGATTTACCAGCAGGTGATCGAGTCGCTGACGTCGCGTGGCGCCCAGGCAATCATCCTCGGCTGCACGGAAATCGGCATGTTGATCAAACCCGAACACAGCGCCTTGCCCTTGCTCGACACCACCGAGCTGCATGCGCAATCGGCGGTGGCGTTCGCACTGAGCGACTGAGTCAGGCTTTCGGACGGTTGCGCAGTCGGGCCATGCTCAACGTATCGACCCATTGCCCGTCGCGCACCGCATAGTCGCGAAACAGGCCTTCGGTCTCGAAACCGAACTTGCGATAGAGACCGATGGCCGCCTCGTTATCGGCGTACACCGACAACTCGACGCGGTGCAGATTCATCCAGTTGTCGGCGACGTCCAGCGCCGCTGCCAGCAATGCCGAACCCACACCCTTGCCCTGCCACGCCACCGCAACGGCCATGCCGACGCTGCCGGCGTGACTGCGGCGAATCCGCGAAAAGTTTTCCAGGCCCAGATTGCCGATCACCCCACCCTGATGCAACGCCACCAGCTGCACCACGCGCTCGTTGTCCGGCATCAGTCGCTTGCGCCAGATCTCGGTGGATTGAAACGGCATCTGCAACACCTGCCGGCTCACGGCCGGATCGTTGTACAGCGCGGTGATGCCCTCGACGTGGGATTCGTTGAAGCGCTCGATATGAAAGGCGGGGTTGTGCTCGGGCATGGCGGATCTGTCCGTGATCGATGAGTGGCCGACCACTCTAAACCGATGAGCCTCTACCTGGCGAGTATCAACATGTGGGAGCGAGCCTGCTCGCGAAAGCGGTGCATCAGGCAACAGAGATGTTGAATGTCAGACCGTTTTCGCGAGCAGGCTCGCTCCCACAGGGGATTTGGGGTTTCAGGAGGATTGCATCAATGCTGGAACCATTCCTGGCGTTCGTTGAAGGTGTGATGGATGAGTTCCACCAGCGCCTGCACTTCGGCCAGCGCTTGCGACTCGGCATTCACCGCCAGCCACGCCTGCAACTGCATCGACTCCTCGAACAATCCCGGCAATGCCACCAAGCCACGGTCATAGCGGCTCATGTACATGGGCAGCAGGCCGATGCAGGCGCTGCAACGGATCATCTCCAGCATCAGCTCGTAGGACTGCATCTGCACCACCCCGGCCAGGCGTTGTTCGACGAGGTTGTTCCAAGGGCGGAAGCTGTCGATCTGCCGGTCGTGCTGCCATTGCACCAGCATGAAATCGGCGAGATCGTCCGGGCTGTCCGGACGCGCAGTGACACGCGAATAACGTTTGGCGATGTGCGGAAGGTAGTCCAGTCGCGCAAGACGCTGCGGTTCACTGGTGGCAAAGGTCGGGCCGGGATGCGTAGAGTCGCCGTGGGCCAGCCAGAGGACAATGTCGGCGCTGACCACGCGCAGGGACAATTCGCTGTCGAGAGCGATGATTTCCAGGCGCACACTGGCGTTGCGGCGCAGCAACGCGATCAAGTCACGACCGAGAATGTCATGCAGGATCGATTCGGCGACGGCCAGACGGATCAGTGGCTGTTCGACCACCGGCAGTTTGCGCTCGTTGGCCAGGGCGACCAGTTTTGCCTGGAGTTGCTGACCTTCGCGGGTCAGGCTCAACGCGCTGCCCTGAAAGCTGAACAAGGTATGTTGCAGCTCCTGCTCCAGTTGCGCCAATTGCTTACGCAACAAGGTCGAACGCACATTGAGACTGCGCGCGGCCTGCATAAAGCAACCGCAGCGGGCGCTGACCAGAAAGTATTGCGCGACCTCGGCGTTGATCATCGACGCCTGCGCCAGCCAAGGTTCGCTGTTGCCCTGCGGCCAGCGAAACTCGGCACCGCCCTGTCGTCCTGCGGGTTCGGTGAATGACATCGATGACTCCCTGTCGATCTTTGTTGTTTGATGGCTTCCAGCACTTGATAAACTTCTGAACCCTGTGAAGCACCTGTGGGAGCTGGCTTGCCAGCGATGAGGTCGGCACATTCAACATCGCTGGTGACTGACATTGCGCTATCGCTGGCAAGCCAGCTCCCACAGGGCTTGTGGTGCAGCTGAAATCAGTTTTTCAGCTCGAGGACCTTGTTCAGTTCAGCGCCGTCGATGCTCAGCGTTGCGGTGTTGAGCATGCCGTCCAGATACGCCTGGGCAATCTGCTCCTGCCGCTGGGCGCGCAAGGCCTGAGTCAATTGATCACGCAGTTCATCCAGCGTCGCCGTGCGCGCCGGTTGCTGCTCGGTGAGTTTGATCACATGAAACCCGGCCGCGCTTTGCACAGGGTCAGACACGGCGCCGACCTTGAGGC
Organism: Pseudomonas sp. NPDC087598; assembly: GCF_044743525.1. NCBI lineage: Bacteria > Pseudomonadati > Pseudomonadota > Gammaproteobacteria > Pseudomonadales > Pseudomonadaceae > Pseudomonas > Pseudomonas sp. NPDC087598. The sequence continues at coordinate 215,090 of NZ_JBIUWQ010000002.1, forward strand.
GCGCCACCGCCCCACGCACTTCCGGTACCAGTTGCTGCAACGGTTGCAGCCCCGTGTCCCCGCCGCGTTCGGCGGTGGCGCGATCCTGCGAGTACTGCGTCGCCAGCGCGGCAAACTCACCCGGCGCGGCCTGCGCTTTCTTGCTCAATTCCCCCGCCTGTTTGCGCACCGCTTCCAGGTTCTGCGGCTCATTCACCCCGAGGAAAATCTGACTGACTCGATACAGCGCCGGCGTTTGCCAATTGGCTTTGCCAGCGTCATACGCCTGCTGCAACTCGGCCGCGCTCGGATACTCGGCCGGCACTTGGCTGACCGAACGCAAATAATCGCGGAAGACGATCTGTTCGCTCGCCGCACGCATCTGCTGCGCGACGTCCGGCCGCTGCGCCCAACCCTGAGCATCAGCCTGCTCCAGCACCGCTTTCTCGGCCAGACGCGTACGAATCCAGCGTTCCAGCGCCTCACGATTACCGCGCAGCTGTTCGCGGGTTTCCGGCGGCACCGTCGCCAACAGCGTCTGCAATTCCGCAGGCGACACCTGTTGATTGCCCAACCGCGCCACCGCCGGCCCCGTGGCAACCGCCGCCACCGGCGACGATTGCTGGGCGGCGACCGGGTCATTGCCCGGTCGCACGGCCAACGCCACGGCCACCACCAACAGCGCCACCGCAGCGGCGCTGATCACCATGGCAGGTTTTTTCACAGCGCGACTTCCTCTTGCTCGGCGACGGCCACTTTCGCGGTTTGCGCCGCGCCGTTCTGAGTGAAATCACGCAGATAGACGATGAATTCCTGCAACAGACGATCCCACAGTTCCAGATTGCCGCGCAGGTGATCGTTGCTCACGCCCGCCGCCACCACCACGTCCATTTCCATCACCAGAAACTCGCCCTGCAACGACAACCGTGCGAAACGTCGGGTCGCGTTCCACTGCTCGGCCACACCTTGCGGCAGCTCACCCTGCACGCGCAGCGCGCAACTGAAAGTGAAATCGACAAAGCTGCCCTGCTCCACCGCCGGGTTGCCGAAACGCACGGCGTAGCCGATGCCCTGGCTGGCACTGAGCAACTGGACGATGCCGTTCTGTTCGGTTTCGTTGACGCGATAACCGGCCGCTTGCAGGACTTGGGTCAGGGATTTTGGCGATACGTGGCTGATCAATTGAGTCATTGTTTCTTCCTTGTTTATCAGTCTTTCAATTCAGTGTGCGAGCGCGGCTTGCGGCGCGTCGAATTGCGTCTTGTAAAGGTCGTCACCAAACCCCTGGGCCAGTTCATCGAACTTGACCCGGGCACTGCCCGCAAAGGGCTGGCGAATCTTCATCACCTCGGCCACGTCGATGTTTTCGTAGGCGGTAAGGATCTGCTTGGCGACGCCGTACATCTGCTGATTCTTGACTGAACATTGCTGCACTTGTGTGTCACGTTCAGCCAATTGCGCTTGAAGCTTAGACCGTTCTGCCTCTTTGGCACGGGCCATGACGAGTAACTCGTCATAGGCCTTTTTGAACTTGCCGGTCTGCTCGGCGCTGGCCGCCACTTGCGCCTGCGCCTGGCTGTGCAGGCTTTGCTGCTGCCCGGCCAGTTGCTCGGCAACGCCTTTGGCCTTGGCCAGTTCCGCCGTCAATTGCTTGATTTGCGCCTGCGCAGCCTTGGCTTCGTTCTGCGCTGCGAGTTGCGCGGCGCTGGCCTGGGCCTGCTGACTTTGCAGGGCCTGCAACTGCTGGGTGGTGCTGCGCAACTGCGTGCGCAAGCGCTCTTCCATGCCTTCGGCACTTGCCCCTGTCGCGATCAACATTCCCAGCCCCAGCAACAACAATCGCGTGTTCATAACCCTCTCCCGGCGCCTTAGAAGCGCGTGTTGATCTCAAGCTGCAAGACGTCGATGTCGAACGGCGCGCCGTACACCGCTTCGGTGCTCATCCAGCGACCGGTCGCGTAAACGTTCTTCGCCAGACCGTAGTTGCCGCCGATGAAATAGCCCTTGGCGTTGGTGCCGCCGAGGTGGAACGACGAGTCGTTGAAGCCGTCCGGCAAGGCATCCGGCTGGATGTACTTGTAGCCGGCGAACATGTTCCAGTCGCCCTGCTTCTTCAGATCGAGAGCGCTGCCGAGGGTGAACTGCACCATCCACGCATTGGCGCCGCTTTCGATGTCGCCATTGCTGTCGAGGTTGTTGACGATCTGCCCGGCCGAACGTTTGCGCATGTCGCCTTCGTCGTAAGCGAGGTTGTGGATGTAGTTGCCCTGGCTGCGCAGCTTGAAGTCTTCCGGCAGGTCGGCATCCCACACCAGGTTGAGGTCGAGCAAGTTGAACTCGGAAGCGAGACCAACGAATTGCGGCTGCGGCGTAGTGGTCGGGTTGAGCGGGTTCGGCGTGATGTCGCGCAGCAGGAACACGCTGTTGCCCTTCTGCATGAACGCCGCGCGGCTGCCGTCGCTGTCGCAGCCCGGCGCACCGGCCCACGGTTCGCAAGGGCTGGAGCGCTGGCCCTGAATGTCGTCGAAGCGGTAGTAAGCCAACGCACCTTTCAAACGGTTGTTGCTGTTGATCGCCCATTTGGCGCCGACTTGCGCGCCGTACAGCCATTTGTTGTCGCTCTCTTCCTTGTCGAAGCCGTTGCTGCTCGCGGTGTCGTTGGTGTAATCCACCGGGAACGCGCCGATGGTGCCGAATACGCCCCAGTCGCGGCTGAGCTTGTGGTCGAAAATCGCCGCCACGCCGTCGAAATTCAAGTCGTTGGAATAGAGCATGTCGGTGGACATGAACGGGTTGGCGAAGCGCCCGCCGGTCAGGGTCAACTCATCCGTAGGCTTCCAGTTCAGGTAGCCCTGATCGAGCCAGATGTCCTTTTTGGCGAAGCCGCCGCCCAGGCTTTGCGTAGTCGAAACCGGGTTGTTGTCCGAGCCGGTACCGATGCGGATGCCGGCGGTCCATTCCGGCGAGATCACCGCTTTCATGCCCAGACGTGCGCGAATGCGGAACTGGTTGGTGCGGTCCTCGCGGGTGTTGAGCAACGGCGGCAGGTTGGTGCTGCTGTTCGGGTTGACGTCGTACGGGCCGTTGTTGTTGAGCTTGGCGAAGTCGACGATTTCGTTGCTGTTGCTGTCCGAGTAGTAACGCGATTCGTCACGCAGACGAATGTCGCCGTCGAAACTGATGCGCGAAGCCCAGTCCGGAAAGGTGTTGGGCGCTGCCCAGTTTTCCTGTTTGGCGGTGGCCATGACTTCGGCTTTGACCTGATCGCGGATCTGATCGCGCACGGCGGCCGGCACGTATTGCACACGGACATCGCCCGGTGCCGCGACCGGTCCGGCAGCGACCACGGCGCTGGACGCGGCGGCCTGCTTGGCCTGCGCCGCTTCGTTCTGCGCCTGAGCGATCAGCGCGTCGGCCTTGTCCTGTTTCAGAATGCCCTGCTCGACCAGCAAGCGGATCAGATTGATCGTGGCGTTCTCCGAGGGCGCAGGCGCTGCCACGGCCTGACCGACCAGGGTCGCAATGACCATGCCGACCGCCAGGGACAATCGATTCACGTTGGAAATCATCTGCACACAACTCCTTTTGGCAAAACTCTAAGAATTCGGTTAACCCGGACGCCGTCCTTGCAGGGACAGGCGCACAGGCAAAGTGATGGAGGCCGGAGGCCGTTCGCTCAGGGCCGGCGCACCGCGTAGCGCGGCCAGCACTTGCGTATCGATTTCAGGGTTGCCACTGGACTTGATCAGCTCGACCCGGGTGATCTCGCCGACGCTGCTCAGCCAGACATCGGCCTGCAGCGAAAACGCGAGGTTGCGCAGGTCAGGGTTCTCGCGCAGCAGCTTCTGGAAGGTGAACGCGAGGAACTGGCTGTAAGTCCCGGTGCCCAGTCGCCCGCCCCCGGTGCCGGCCATGCCGCCGCCCTTGCCCGCGCCGATGTTGAAAGCGTCGTTGCCCGACTGCGCATCGCCGTCCATTTGCATCGGATTGGCCAGATCGTCCGCCGGCGATGGCGGCGCCTCTTCCTCGGGCTTGACCTCCTCTGGCTCCGGCGTCGGTTCAGGCTCGACGACTTTTTCTTCCACCGGGGTTTCCGGCTCCGGCGGTTTCTCCGGCGGCGGCGGTGGCGGTGGCGGCAATGGGATGATCGTCGGCACCTTCGGCGCTTCGCGGCGGACGCCACTCATGTCGTTGGCCCACTGCCACAGGAACCACGCGGCCAGTGCGCCAATCAGCAATCCGGCGCCCCACTTGGCATATCGCAGCAGCGGACTTTTCACCGGCAGCGGCTCGATCGGGAGTTGTGCAGTCATGACTCAGCCCTGACTCGGTTTGCCGGTCACCAGACCGACCTGGGACAGTTCGAGCCGGCGCAACAGATCCAGCACTTCGATGACCTTCTGGTACTGCACCGTAGCGTCGCCGCGCACGATCACCGGAAAGTCCGGGCTCTGCGCCTTCTCGATGCGCAGACGCTCCTCCAGCTCGGCCAACGTCACAGGGTAGGCATCGAGGAACACCTGACCGCCGTCGTTGACCGAAATCGCCTTGGTCTTGGCCTCGGACAACGACACCGAAGCGCTGGCCTTGGGCAAGTTGATCTGAATCCCCGAGACCTGTGCGGTGGCAGTGAGGATGAACATCACCAGCACCACCATCAGCACGTCGACCAATGGGGTGATGTTGATGCTGTCCACTGCTGCATCTTCGTCATCGTCGTGGGAGGCATTTACGGACGCCATGTCAGTGCTCCTCAGGCCGGTACGGAGTGGTTGGCGTGATTGCCGCGCTGATGCGCCGACTCACTGAACTGGCTCTCGCCGTGCATCTCCGCCAGACGGGTGATGAACTCGTCGACGAACACGCGCATGTCGGCGCTGACTTCCTTGTTACGGGTGATCAGGCGGTTGTAGCCAAACAGCGCCGGGATCGCGACGAACAGGCCCATCGCCGTGGCGAGCAAGGCTGCGGCCATGCCCGGCGCGATGGCATTGATATTCACGTCGCCGGCCATGGCCGTGCCGAGGAACACCACCATGATCCCCATGACGGTGCCGAGCAGGCCGATGTACGGGCCGCCGGCGATGGCGTTGGACAGGGTCGAGAGTTTCGAACTCAGTTGCTGATTTTCGCGGGTACGCACGCCGTCCATCGAGCAGCGGATCGCTTCGATGGTCGCGGCGGAAACCGAAGAGGTATCGGCGCCCTGCTCACGACGGGTGCGGATCTCTTTCACCGCGACTTGATAGAGACGCCACAGCGGCGAATGCTGCAGGCGCTGGGCGAGTTGCGTGTCGTCGGCGAACATTTCCAGACGTGTGCCGACCTTGGCGAATTGCACGCGGAAGTCTTCGTTGGCAGCGGTCACGCGGCTCAGCGTGCGGTTCTTGCGCAGCATGATGATCCACGACTGGAACATCATCAGCACCAGCACGGCGATGATCACCCAAGCGTCGATGGGCACGGCGTTGAGCAGGAAACCGAGGCTGCCGAAACCGAACCCGGACTGTTCTTCATCGACACCGTAAGCGACCAGTTTCGACTCGGCACCTTGTGAGGTGGCATCGGCCAGCAACAGTGGCGCGGGACGGGCGACTTTCGACAGACGCAGTTCATCAATCGCGCCTACGAACGGCTGGAACGGACCTTCGTGCAGATCGGCGCCGATGGCCATGACCGAGTTGAACGCTGGCATCGCCTGGGCGAGTGTCGCGCCTTCGCGGCCGTTGATGTACAGCGTGACTTTGGCCCCTTCAGCGGTCAGTGCAACGTGTTGCCATTGGCCCGGATTCAGTGCCTGAGTGGCGACGGCGCGTTGGCCATCGATTTCCACAAACGGCACGCCCTGATTGACGCCGACCAGCAGGCTGTTGGCGCCCTCACGACGGGCCAGAATCAGTTGCTCGCCATTGGCCTGATCCAGGCGCAGCCAGGCACTGAAGGTAAACGCACTGCCGGCGTTGTGTTGCAACGACGGACTGGCCGGCAGCAACAACGGCTGAGCGCTGAACTGCAAGGCCCGCCCGACTACGCCATCAATCGCTGCACCGGTCGCACTTTGCGCGGTGTTGCCGTAGGCCGTGGTGTCTTTGGCCGGGGTGCCGGTGGCGCCGTCGAAGTGATACAGCGCGGTGTAATTCGGATCGAAGGTCAGTTGGCCGTTGCCGGTCGCCGGCGCCTTCTGATTGCCGTAATACATCCAGATGTCCTGGCGCTGGCCGCCCTCGACATTCGGCACATCGACCCAGATCAGCGCCATGCCCATCAGCGCGTCGAAACTTTCGATCTGGTGGTTGAGCACGGTCTTGTCGTCGGCAGCGACAAAGCGCAGATCCGCGCCGTCCTCTTTCACCCCGTCAAAGGTGAAGTTGCCGGTGTGCAGCCGTACCAGCAACGCGGTGCGGCCCAGTGCCTGATTGATCCCGGCGCCTTGCGGCGTGGTGTCGACGGCGATCTGTTTGCGGTAATGCCAGTCGTCCTGCCACCAGGCCTGAGCCGTGGCCGGGAGCACGAAGCCCAGGCAGATCAACAACGAAAGGAAGAGGCGCTGCATGAACGTGCTCCTTGTCAGAAAGTGGCTTGAAGGTTGAAGTGCAGGCGCGATTCCTGTTTCGAGGTGTTCGGCCCTTCGAGTAGCGGGTAGCCCCAGTCGAGGCTGCCGGACAGCCATTTGCTCAGGCTGGCGCGGGTGCCGAGGCCGATGCTGGCCAGGGCGTAATTGGCGTCCTGGTCCGGCAGCTCATCGCGCAGATAAAGCTGAGCGCCTTCGGCAAAGGCGTAGAAGCGCCAGTCCTGCATCCACGTGCCGGCGTACTTGGCCAGCGACGGCGTGCGCACTTCCTGGCTGAGCAGCAAGCCGTCATCGCCGGTGCGTTCGGCCGCCAGATAACCGCGTACCGAGGTGGCACCACCGGCAGAAAATTGTTCGTTGGAAACCAGTGGCCCGGACGCTAACTGGAACGCGGCTTTGCTCGCGCTTTGCCAGTCGCTGTCGAAGGTCCAGGTGTAATTGGTATCGCCCTTGAGCACGGCGAAACTCGGTTTGGCGCGGTAGCGTTTGTAGTCGAAGTCTTCGTCGGAACTGCCGTAGCCGAAGATGCTGCGGGTAGCGGCGACCAGGCTCAGGCCGAGGCCGAGCTGGCTCTTCTCGCTGTAGCGATAGCCGTTGTAGGCGAAGGTGAACGGCGCGTATTGCAGCGGCACCTTGTCGCTGTCGCCGGACAAGGTCAGGCGTTCGTCGAAGTCCTTGAAGTCGATGCCGGCCGACAGCGAGTTCGACCAGTTGCCACTGGAGGGCAGCGTATAGATCGCCGACACCCCGTAGGAATGGCCCTTGCCGAGCACGTTGCTGCCGCCGATGGTGGCAACGTTGCTGTCGGACTGGTAACCGGAGAACTGCACGCTCCAGCGATCGGTCAGTGGCGCGGTGTACGAACCTGACCAGACCTTGGCGTTGTCGGTGTCCTGCGGCGCGGTGAAGAACGTCAGGTTGACGCTGTGGCCGAGTTGCCAGAGGTTGTTGTAACCAAGGCTGGTGACGGTGCGCAGTTTTTCGGTGTCGGCACTGTAGTCGTTGTTGAGGCCGACGCTGGCGGTCCACGGGTTCTGGTCTTCGACCTGCAGATCGACATCCATGGTGCCCGGGCGCTGACCTTCGCGCACCAAAGGCATGACCTGCCGGCCCGGAGTCTTGTTGAGTTGCGCCAGTTCACCCTGAACCTTGGCGAAGTCCGGCACCTCGCCTTCCTTCAGCGCTGGAACGTCGTTGCGGATGTCCAGTGGCGAATAGTGTTTGGCGCCGACCACGCGGACCCGGCCGACCTTGGTTTCGCTGACTTGCAGATAGACGATGCCATCCGCCACAGCCTGCTCCGGCAGCTCGACGAACACCGATTGATAGCCGCGTTCCTGATAAGCCTTCTGCAAGGCATCCCGCGCGCCTTCGATATCGGTGAGGGCTTTTTGCGGGCCGAGAAACGGGTACACCGCTTCTTCAATGGCCCGCGCATCGAGCACGGTATTGCCGCGCACAAAGTACTCGTTGACGTCGACCAGACGCTGCGCCGCGGCCGTTTGCGCGGCTTCTCCGGCCAATGCCGGCTGCGCGCCCGCCGTCACCAGCAGCCAGCCCCACAGCGCCAGCCGTGACTTGAAAATCGGTTCCACACTACCCCCTGAATTCGCGATGACCTGTTGGCGCTTCAGCGCCTTGCGTGTTGCCGCTGTTAGTTGCTGACGTGCGGGGCGCAGGCGTGCTTGCCGAGCCAGGTGTGCAGCAGCGCGAAGTTCAACGAGAACTCGGGCATTTGCAGCAAGGCTCCGCAGAACACTTCGCCAATGATTTTCTGAATGAGTTGCACCGCCTGCGGGTTGTTGAGCAGCGTGGCGATGTCGCGACTGAGGACGTTGAAGCTCCAGACTTTCTGGTTCAGACCGAGGCCGACGAACCAGCGGAACAGCAGGTTGTAATTGAGCTGTTCATACAGTTGCTGCTCGCTGGGCACCGAATACAGCAGTTGCAGCAGCAGGATGTGCATGACCGTTTGCGCGGGGATCAACATGCCGGGCTCGGCATTGAGGTCGTGCAGGAGCTCGCGATGGGTGTCGAGCAAATCGTCGATCTGCGGACGCAACAGGACCAGCGAATGGCCTGGCGGAATGTAGCTGGACACTTCTTTCAAGGCGCCCTGCCAGTCATCCTGCGACACGATCCAGACCCACGGCGCGCCGTAGCGATACACCGAAACCGGCTTCTTGCGCGCGGCTTCGACGATCTTCGACAGGCGTTGATCGAGTTCCTGCATGCCCACTTTCGAGTAGCGTTCCATAGTCCCCATTGCCTCACTCCCGGCGTCCCGCCTCGGCTTGTGAAAAGCGCCCCGTTGGGCCCCTCAAGCGCGTTACATAGGCATGACCGGACTGGCGATGTGCTACCGAACTTTTGTCATAAAAGCTTCATTACAGCGTGTGGGTGTACACACATCCACTGTAGGAGTGAGCCTGCTCGCGATAGCGGTGTGTCAGCACAATAAATGTCAGTTGACAGGACGCTATCGCGAGCAGGCTCACTCCTACAGGGGGATTTGAGGGGATTTTGGGTCAGGTGTAGACAGGCCAGGTGTCGACGATCTTGCCGTTGCGCACTGCCAGCAGATCGCCAAATTGCAGGAGTACGGCTTCGGTCTGGGTCGGGCGAAGGAAGACTTGATCTTCTATCGTCAGGCCGACGGCGCTGGAGCCATTGACCATCTCTTGGTTGGAGCTGCGTCCGTAGACGCTGTTGCTCTGTAAACCCTGGGGCGATTCGAACTCGGCCATCCAGTTGCCGCCGTAGATGAAAAACGTCTGACGCTGGTTCTGATCCCACCACGAGAACAGCTTCGACTTGTCATCCAGCGCCGGAATGTTCACCGCGCCAGTGCTCTTCAACACCGGCGTGGCGATGTAGGTTGCGGGCACGTGCTCGACCAGCGACGGCAAGTCGTAGTGCGTCGGTTTTAGCATCGCCGTGCCGACCGAGACTTCGCTGCTGAGCTTTTCGTTTTCATGGATGCGGTAACTCGGACTGCCAGCGGTGTTAAGGCACAAGCCGTCGTGCCACAAGGCCGGAAATTGATGCCGGGTGAAATCCACGCAGCGCTGATAAATCACCATGACCTTGGCGAACAGTTCTTCAGGCGAGCCAAGAATCCCCGGCACCCCCATGCCCACGAACGGGTCGTAGCCCATGAACCCGGCGAACTCCAGATGCTGCGGGTTGGCGCTGATCAATGCGAGCATCTGCCCCAGAACGTTCACGTCAATGACACCGCCGCGATGCAGGCCCACGTCCAGCTCGATGTTGATGCGCAGCCGCGTGCCCAGACCCTGAGCCAGCGCAAGGTACTGCTGCAAACGTTCAGGGCCGTCGAGCAGCCATTGCAGCTGTTTGCTCGGATCGAATGGGCCTTTGTGATTCCGATAAAACAGTTCGGCCGAACGCACCGGCAGCGGTTTGCCGAGCAAGATGTCCGACTGCGGGAACGTGAGCGCATCGTGATTGAGAAACGGCTGATGAAACGACATCAGACGCTGTGTCCCGGCGCGCTGGCCGATGTAGCTCAACAGTCCAGGCGCCGGCAGCGATTTTTCCACCAGCCGCAGTTGCTTGCCGCCGCGCTTGACCGACTGCATCACCACGTCGATGTTGTGATCGAGGCGATCCAGATCAATCAGCAGCACTGGGCGCATCGGCCCTTTTTCCTTCAGCTCTTTATTCAGTGCACGGAAGTATTCGCTGTACGGCGCGCCACGATCCCCTGGCCGCAGCCACGCGCCGACTCCCACCAACAGCGCTCCGACACCCAGCGTGCCAAGCAGAAAATTACGTCGATTGACCGCCATCAGCTCACCCCCAGAATTGACGACAGATGCGCATTGAGAAACTTGCCGCTGGGATCGAGCGCCTGGCGCACCTCGACAAATTCACGCCAGCGCGGATACAGCGGTTGCAAGGTTCGCGCATTCAGCGTGTGCAACTTGCCCCAGTGTGGCCGGCCGTTGTACTTCCAGAAGATCGGTTCGACGGCGGCGAAGAAGTTGTGATGATCCATCTGGTAATGCTGGTGCACCGAGATCGAACAGCTGTCGCGGCCCTCGAACATGCTCAACGGAATGTCATCGGCCTTGACGTAGCGGTACTCGATGGGAAACCAGGTGCGCAGGTCCTTGTCCTGAATCAGCTTGAGAATTTCGCGCAGACACGCCGGGCCGTATTCGGCGGGCACCGAGTATTCCATCTCGTTGAAACGCACCGTGCGCACGTTGGCGTAGATGTCGAAGGAGTCGCCCACACGGTCATCGAAACTCGCCAGATGGCGCAGGCTGTTGAGCATCGTCCGGCGCAGGTCGGGGAAGTCGCTGCCGTATTTGTCGATCTTCTCGATCAGGGTGACGAACTCGTTGCCGCCCTCCTCTTCGGGCGGGATCGGCGGTGTGGCCGGGTCGTCGGTTTCGTTGAGGGCGATGGACAACGCGTAATCGGAATGGGTGACGACGAGCATTTCCCAATGCTGGTTTTCACGGGTGTTTTTGTCGAGGTCTTCCAGCAGTTCTTCGGTCTTGGCGATCCACTGGCGTTCGCGCAGACGATAGGCCGGGCGGTTTTGCAGGCGGATTTTTGTCGCCACGCCGAGGGCACCAAGGGACACGCGGGCCGCGTTGAACACCTCGGGATGGCGCTGGCTGTCGCAGTCGAGCACATCGCCGCTGGCGGTCACCAGTTGCATGCCGCAGACGTGCGCGGAATAGGACTGAAAGTTTTTGCCGGTGCCGTGGGTCGAGGTCGAGATCGCTCCGGCAAGGGTCTGGTAATCGATGTCGGCCATGTTCTGCAGGGCCTGGCCAATGTCTTTCAACGGCGCGCCCATGCGCGACATCGGCGTGCCGGCGGCGAATTCGGCTTGCAGGGTTTTCGCATCGTGATCGAGCAGACCGTTGAAGTAACTCAGCGACAGCAACGTGCCGTCGGTGGGCACCAGCGCGCTGAAGGAATGCGCCGAGCCGACCGGGCGGATCTTGCCTTGCGCCTGCCTGATGACGGTCGTCAGCTCATCGAGATTCTTCGGCGCCAGCCGCGCTGCCGGCAGGCAACTCTGCCCACCCGACCAGTTGCGCCACGGAATCAAGCGTGGCGCGCGGAGCAATTGGCCCAACGCCGGGTTGCTGGCCAACGCGCTGAAGGCGCCGACGATACTTGCCCGTTGCAACAACTGCCGCCGTGTGAGATCCATGGTCATGCGCGCACCCTTATTGTGGGAGAGGCTGGTCGGCCATGAAGCCGATCAATTGCAGGAATTGCTCTTCCGAGCACTCGACGCACTGGCCCATCGGCGGCATGCCGTTGTAGCCATTGATGGCATGGTCCAGAAGCGTGTCGACGCCCTGCTGGATACGCGGCGCCCAGGCTTTACGGTCACCGGTAAGTGGCGCATTGGCGGCAGGGTTGGCATGGCAGAGTTGGCAACTGTTGGCGTAGATCTGCGCCAGTGCCGGGTCTTTGGGCAAGGCATTGCCGGCGATGCTGGAAGTGGCCGACGGTTTGGCGTCATCGCCGCAGCCGGCCAGTGCGATGGCCAGAGTCAGCAATGCGATGAATCGGATTGAACGCATGACGTTCCTCGCGTGGGGTGCCGCTTATTGTTGTGATCACACCTTAAGACAGCGGCAGACAACGGTTGAGGGCATTGCGGGACAGCGAGGGGGGCAAACGGGGCCAGCCGGGGCCACTGGAGAATCGGGCTTACCCAAAAACCTGTGGGAGCTGGCTTGCCAGCGATAGCGGAGTGTCAGTCTATGAAGATTGTGAAAGTATCGGCCTCATCGCTGGCAAGCCAGCTCCCACAAGGGAGTGCGGTGCTGTCACCCCCTCTGTTCTGCGCCTTTGCGTGACATTCGGGTGACATTTGCGGGTTTAAATTTCGGCGCATTCAGGCGTATAACCTGTAGAGACTTTTGATCTGCATGCGGACATCAACACGGGGTAGCGACATGACCACAGCAAACATCCTTGGCAACCTGTTCCCTTCTGTCAGCGACATCCCGGAAAAATACCGTCTCGACGCTCAGGTCGAGCAACGCGAATACCTCGTCGACGGCCAGTTGCGCCGCTGGGACGGTCCGCTCGCCACCGTGCGCAGCCCGGTCTATCTGCACGGCGAAAACGGCGATGAACAAGTGATCCTCGGCAGCACGCCGCTGCTCGATGCCGACACCGCCCTCACCGCCCTTGATGCCGCCGTCCGCGCCTACGACCGTGGCCAAGGCCTGTGGCCGACCATGCGCGTGGCCGAACGTATCCAGCACGTCGAAGCCTTCCTCGGCCGCATGCGCCAGCAACGTGATGCGGTGGTGAAGCTGCTGATGTGGGAAATCGGCAAGAACCTCAAGGACTCGGAAAAAGAGTTCGACCGTACCTGCGACTACATCGTCGACACCATCAACGCGCTTAAAGAACTCGACCGCCGCTCCAGCCGTTTCGAGCTGGAACAGGACACGCTCGGGCAGATCCGTCGCGTGCCGCTCGGCGTGGCGCTGTGCATGGGGCCTTACAACTATCCGCTGAACGAGACCTTCACCACGCTGATCCCGGCGCTGATCATGGGCAACACCGTGGTGTTCAAACCAGCCAAGCTCGGCGTGCTGCTGATTCGTCCGCTGCTTGAGGCGTTCCGCGACAGCTTCCCGACTGGTGTGATCAACGTGATCTACGGCAGCGGCCGCGAAACCGTCAGCGCGCTGATGGCCAGCGGCAAGATCGACATCTTCGCCTTCATCGGCACCAACAAGGCCGCCAGCGACCTGAAGAAACTGCACCCGAAACCGCATCGTTTGCGTGCGGCGCTGGGCCTCGATGCGAAGAACCCAGGCATCGTCTTGCCCGAAGTCGATCTGGACAACGCCGTCAGTGAAGCCGTCACCGGTTCGCTGTCGTTCAATGGCCAGCGCTGCACCGCACTGAAGATCCTCTTCGTGCATGAGGACGTGGTCGACAGCTTCATCGAGAAATTCAACGCGAAACTGGCCACCCTGAAACCGGGCATGCCGTGGGACAGCGGTGTGTCGCTGACGCCGCTGCCGGAGTCAGGCAAAGTTGATTATCTGCACGGTCTGGTGGCGGACGCGCGCAGCAAGGGCGCGGAAGTGGTCAACCCGAATGGCGGCGAGTCCCGCGAGTCGTTCTTCTATCCGGCAGTGCTGTACCCGGTGAATCCGCAGATGCGCGTTTATCAGGAAGAGCAATTTGGCCCGGTGGTGCCGATCGTGCCGTACCGTCACCTCGATACGGTGATCGATTACGTACTGGAATCGGATTTCGGCCAGCAGTTGAGCATCTTCGGCACCAACCCGGTGGCGGTCGGTCGATTGGTCGATACCTTTGCCAATCAGGTCGGGCGGATCAACCTCAACGCGCAATGCCAGCGTGGGCCGGATACCTACCCGTTCAACGGCCGCAAGAACTCCGCCGAAGGCACGTTGTCGGTACACGATGCGCTGCGGGTGTTCTCGATCCGCACGCTGGTGGCAACCAAGTTCCAGGACAGCAACAAGGATCTGATCAGCGAGATCATTCGCGGACGTGATTCGAGCTTCCTGACCACTGACTACATTTTCTGACGAGGGCCTCGCACTGAGTACGTTCAGCACCCACCGGCTGCCACCGCTGTTGCGCCGAATCCTGCGTCCGCTGCTGGACCCGTACCGGCGCTACCGACACGCCCGAGTGATCCACGCGGTGCGGGTGGCATTGGGGTTGCTGGCGACGATTCTGCTGACCACCGGCATCAATCTGCCCCACGGTGAATGGGCCTCGGTGACCATGCTGGTGGTGATCGGCGGTTTGCAGCATCACGGCAATATCGGCAAGAAAGCCGCCGAACGCGCCACCGGCACGTTGATCGGCGCGGGCGTCGGTCTGTTGCTGGTGGCACAACAGGCGTGGCTCGGCATGCCGTGGCTGACCTACTTCGCCATGGCCGTGGTCTGCGGTTTCTTTTCTTATCACGCGATCGGCAAGGGTGGTTATACCGCCCTGCTCTCGGCAATCACCGTGTTCATTGTCGCCGGGCATGGCGACAACCCCATTACGGATGGATTGTGGCGCGGGGTCGATATTCTGATCGGCATTGCCCTCGCTTTGGCATTCTCTTTCGCCCTGCCGCTGTACGCGGTGTACTCGTGGCGCTACAACCTGGCGGATGCATTGCGCGACTGCGCCACGGTGTACGGACGGATCATCAGCGGCCAGCCGGTCAGTGCTGACGAGCACTTGAAACTCATGAGCCGCTTGGGCGCCGTGATGGTGCAATTGCGTTCGCTGATGCCGTCGGTGTCCAAGGAAGTGAAGATTTCCATGACTGAACTCGATGCGATCCAGCGCAACCTGCGCATGTGCATCAGTACCCTGGAAATCCTCGGCAACACCCGCCCTGATGCCAACGACCCGCAGGCGATGATCCATCTGCAATCCGCGTTGAAGGCTGAGCATCGAGTGGTTCGCGTGCAACTGATTGGCATGGCTCGCGCATTGAAGTCCGGCGCGACGCAACGGCTGGAGCGGCCGCTGGAGTTGCCGGACGCCAGTCTCGATGCGCCGGTCTACAGCGCCCTTGATGGCTACCGATTGTTGACCCGGCAACTGGCGGCGAACATCGCCGAGATGCGCCAGCGCCTGGCGAAAACCGCACCGCGCTGGAACATCTGAGTTATCCCGACCGCGCAAATTGAGTCGTTGATCGGCGTTCGAAAATATACACGCCTAATCAACATCCCTATCTATTCACGCCTTCGGCACAGGCAACACCGTTGGCTCGACCTTGACTTCACAAGTCAATGTTGAAGTTTTTGGAGCAAAGCTACATTTCTCCAGACGTTTTTCACCCTCAACTATTACATTGACGGTATATCCAGACTTATCGGGTTGTACGTTCAGGACCGCATGATCAACGGGGTGGAAAACGCCTGGCAGCGAATACAGATACCACCCTCCGGCGAGTACAACGCCAAGCAGTGTGACAACATTCTGAAGAAACTTGCTCGAAATCAACAAGCCCAACGTAACCAGGATGAGACCCAACGCGGTTACAAAGTATCCCATCGCCACGGCGACTCCGGATTGCGCATTAACAAAGAGCCCTGCCCCGACAACCAAAAACAAAAACACAGGAAGGAACTTTAATAATGCAGCTTTCCTGCGCAATTCCTTTTCCTTGGTTTGACTTTGAAGACGCCGGTAACTCCCCTGCAAGTTATCTCTCAAAGTGGCAACCCAGCCTTTTATGGTTGAGTCCTTTCCTGTGGCAGAAACCACTTGGGCGTAAATATCGCGGGCTCGCTCCAGGTCTCTTGCGGCCTCGCTTAATTCAAACGGCTTGGCGTAGAGCATCGTTTCAATTGACTTGTCGAGGCTCCGCCAAGCAGTTAAACGCTCAGATTTCATTACTGATTATTCCTTTATTGCACACATTCGACTTGCTTCCTTTCTTCACCGCTCAGCAGGTGACGACCATCAGGCACCCAATAAATTTGTAACGCTTATAATTCGATACCGATATTCGGTTTCGACCCCGCGATGGACATCGACTCGTGTAACTTCCTGCCCTACTTTCAATGGCCGTTTCAAGAAATGAAAGCGGGTGTGGCTAGTGTCTCCATAACCCCACTCCGCGAGATACACGAGATTATCCCCGTCCTGATCCGTCAGAATTCCAGGATAAATCTTCAGAACCCCATCTTCAGCGCGCTCTTTCACATGGCCATACATTTCGGAACAGCACAGGCAACCATCCTCCAAAATCGCATGAATGCGAAATGTTTCTTCTTCATTGTCTATGTAGACGAGGTCGACTTTTACGGCGGTTTTTGTCATGGCAGCTTTCCCTGCTTTCGTTTGGCGTACCGCTAGGTTCGCTGACATCACTGTGCCAGCGCAACCAAAAAAATAAGCATGGCGCTGGTCCGAGAAAACGTCTGGCGGATATGACATCTGGCGAACATCCTCCCACCCTTGAAACGACTCATCTCATTGCGTAACCAGTCGCCGCAATTTCACGCCCCAGCCCTGTTGCATGCCGGCAGCAGCCAGCAAAATTGCCGCCACACCCAGCCATTGCAGGGTTTCCAGGCGATGGCCGAAGGCGAACCAGTCAACGAAGATCGCGGCAATCGGGTAGATGAACGACAGTGCACCGGTCAACGCAGTCGGCAGTTTCTGGATCGCGCCATACAGCAGCACGTACATCAAACCGGTGTGGACGATGCCCAAAGTGATCAGGCTGGCCCACGCGCTCGGCGCTTGCGGCAATGCCGAAAGGTGCGCAAACGGTGCGAGCAACAGCACACCCGTGCAGACCTGAACCAGTGCAATCAGATGCGGTGGAGTGCCGGTCAGGCGCTTGATGATCAACGCCGCTATCGCATAGAGAAACGCCGCGCCTAACGCCAGTCCGATGCCCACCAGATAATCACTACCGCCCTCGCCTTGCTGGCCATGGGCGCTGACGATCGCCAACATACCCATGAACGAAATCGCCAGCCAGAACAGTTTCTGCAGAGTGATTTTTTCACCAAGGAACAGCGCCGCCAGACCGACCAGCATGAACGGCTGCACGTTATAAACCGCCGTACCAATGGCAATCGAAGCCCGGGAATACGAGGCGAACAACAGTACCCAGTTACCGACAATCGCCACGCCGCTAAGCACCGCCAACAGGAATGTCGTGCGGGTCAGAATGCCCGGCCGCAGAAAGCCGAATACCGCACAGATCAACAACAAAGTGCCTGCGCCGAACACGCAACGCCAGAACACCACGTCCAGCACCGGTTGCCCGGAAACCAGCACGAACCAGCCGATCGTCCCGGATATCAGCATGGCAGCGGTCATTTCAAATGAGCCGCGACGGATTGTTTTGTCCACCATCAACCTCCTGTGCATTTGCCGAAAGCGTGGCAAAAGTATGCCAAGCCAACACAGAGGCGCTCCAGCGTAAAAAGCAGGCTAAACTGGCTTTCTGCCTTTTTTATCGAGGGTGGTTTTCATTATTCGCCTAATACCGGAGTTTCGCCGTGACCGACGACATCGATCAGATTCTTATCAGCGCCTTGATGGCGGATTCGCGACGTTCGCTCAAGGCACTGGCGCAGATCAGTGGCCTGTCTTCGCCCAGCGTCGCCGAGCGTTTACGTCGACTGGAAGAGCGCGGCGTGCTCAAGGGCTACACCGTCGAGATCGACCCCAAGTGCTTCGGCTATCAATTGCAGGCCATCGTGCGGGTACGGCCGCTGCCGGGGCAATTGCAGGAGGTTGAGCGGCAGATTATGTCGATCCCGGAATTCACCGAGTGCGACAAGGTTACCGGCGAGGATTGCTTTATCGCCCGTCTGCACGTGCGCTCGATGGAACAACTGGACACCCTGCTCGACCGTCTCAATACGTTGGCCGAAACCAATACGGCGATCGTCAAGAAGACCCCGGTCAAGCGTCGTTTACCGCCGATGGCTTGAGGGCTTTTTCGTGATGTCCGACGTGGGTTGCCGTTGTCTTACGCCATCTATGAGCAGCGGCATTTTGATCAACTGATTGAAAACCTCCGGACGCCGAGGCATCCGGAGGTCATCGCGGTTTATTCGAGCAGTTGTTGCAGGCTTGGGTCACGAATCACTTTTTGCTGCGGCTGCGAGGTGTCATCGCCAGCCTTGAGCATTTTCAGTTTCAGGTTCTGCACTTTCGCGCAAGCATTCTTGCCGTCAGCGTAGATCCCGCTCATGTCGCACTTCCACTCGTAGTAATTAATCAGCCCACCCGACAGTTGCAAGCTGTAGTCGGTGCTCTTGGTGCCGGGCGTGAACGGATGGCCGGCCGGAATATTCTGGAACCACTTCATCCATTCCGGCGTACCCGGTTTCGGCGCATTCGGCTGGAACGTCGGGTTCATGATAGCCACTTGCGGGCTCTCGGCGGTGGCATGGCAACTCAGGCATGAGCTGTTGGGATTATCCACGGGACCGTTGAGGCGACCGTTCCAGCCCAGGTGGGTCGGTGGCAGCTCCTTGGTATTGGCGTTGATGGCGGTCTGTTGCAGCGCGGTGTTGATCTTGGTGACGGTCGGCTGCGGGTTGGTGAAGTCGTTGCCGGTTTCCTTCGGATCGTTACCCCACATGATCCCTACCGGCACCAGATTGTCCCAACCGGGTTTGCCGGTTTTCTCGCCGTTGTACTGGAACGTGCCGAAAATCCAGCCGGTATCACTCATGCGTGTGTCCCGCACGGCGATGTCCATCTGGATCAGCGCGACGTCTTTGACCTTGCGATTGGCCGAGGTGAAGGTGTCGGTGATATAGCCTTTCCACAGAACCGGATTGACCAGGAATGGCACGGTACTGCGGTCGATGTCGGCGAACAGCGCTTTGCACACCACGGTGCCGTTGGGGAAGCTGTTGGGTTGCGAGGTGAAGCTCGGATCCGGGTTGTTCGGATCTTTCCAGACCTGGCCGATGGTGTAGGCGCCGATGTCGTTGTAGATGCCCACCGCATACGTCTGACCGGTGGCCGTTTGCGTCGAGGCCAGTTGCTTGACCTGAATCTGCGCTTCCTTGGTCAGGCCGTGAATCCCTTCGCGCCCCAATGGCCCGTAATGCTGCCACGGCATGTGATACCACTGGCGCAGCTTGTTTTTCTGCACATCCCAATCAACCTCGACGTTGCCTTCGAGGCAGTACTGTTTGACGTCCTCCAGATAGCCGCGCCAGTTTTCAAAATCGTTGTTCGGCTTTGTCGGCAACTTCTTGAAGAACCCCGGCAACGGCACTTGCGGAGGTTTGGCCGGATAACTCTGGCTGAGTTGAAACAACGGACCAGAGTATTGGCTGCTTGGGGGTTGATACCCGAAGTCGGGATAGACGCCGGCGAGGGTCGAAGCACTGAACAGCGCGGTAGTGACGGCCAGTACAGCCAGTTTTCCATGGGGCTGGTTCATCGATGATCTCCTTGTCTTGGGACAACGCCTGTTCTGGTTCGAGACATGCCCGGCCAGCAGGGCCTCCATTATTGTTTTTGCTATCAGGGTCCCGGTTCTATGGCCGGGGTACGGTCACGGTTGAATCATTTTTTGGGTAAGGCATCTCCTTTTTACTGGACGAACGAACACCATCGATCCCGGCCAAAAGGCCAGGCAGTCGACTTCAAGGGGAGGCAAACGTCAGGGGGAGGCGCACGAGGGATCTTGCATTCCGACTCCTGTCGATCAACTGCTCTTCCTTGCTGTTAGGTGTAGGTCATTTCCATAAAGGTGCCATCATTTTCAGATCATTTTGTAGGTAAAAGGCCATGAGGCTTTTCTCCAGGCAACAAAAAACCCGCCGAAGCGGGTTTTCTGTTGAAACGCAGACTTGAATCAGTCGTCGCGGCTCATGATGCCGAAGATCTGCAACAAGCTGATGAACAGGTTGTAGATCGATACATACAGGCTGATGGTCGCCATGATGTAGTTACGCTCGCCGCCCTGGATGATGGCGCTGGTCTGGAACAGAATGCAGACCGACGAGAACAGCACGAAACCTGCGCTGATCGCCAGTTGCAGACCGCTGATCTGGAAGAAGAAGCTTGCCAGCGTTGCACCCAGCAGGACGAAGAAACCAGCGGTGATGAAACCACCGAGGAAGCTCATGTCCTTGCGGGTGATCAGCACGTAAGCCGACAGACCACCGAATACCAGTGCAGTCATCGCGAATGCGGAGCTGACCACTTCAGCGCCGCCCTGCATGCCCAGGTAACGGTTGAGGATCGGGCCGAGCAGGAAACCCATAAAACCGGTCAGCGCAAACGCGGACACCAGGCCCCACGCGGAATCACGGAGTTTGTTGGTGAGGAAGAACAGCCCGTAGAAGCCGATCAGCACCACGAAAATGTTCGGGTAGCCAACTCGCATCTGCTGAGCTACGAAAGCCATCACACCGCTGAATGCGAGGGTGAGAGCCAGTAAGCCGTAAGTGTTGCGCAGGACGCGGCTAACCTCTAGCTGCTCAGCCTGCACGCTGTTATTAACTGCGTAATCCTGTTCGCGCATGGCGACACTCCTGTTGGTTTGAAACGTTCAGTCGCAAAGATCATAACAGACGCTCTGTAACAAGCCATGCAGAGAGTTTGACAGTGTGTTATGATCTTTGCG